>JBATJF010000385.1:0-2200 GCA_049668345.1 Gammaproteobacteria bacterium | reverse complement strand
GGTTCGAATCGGACGCGCTGCAGGGGATGTCCCCTGCAGCCTTCGGTTGTAGCGTCAGACGCAGCCGGTCGGCTTCGGCAGGCCGGCGTACTTGCAGGCCTGCTTGGCGGGACCGTACGGGAACAGCTCGTACAGGTACTTGCTGTTGCCCTTGTCCTTGCCGAGCTTCTTGCCGATGGCCTTGGTCAGCACGCGCACGGCCGGGGCGATCTGGTATTCCTCGTAGTATTCACGCAGGAAATTGATCACTTCCCAGTGGTTCTCGGTCAGTTCACAGTCGTCGAGCTTGGCCATGACATCCGCCACGTCCTTGTCCCATGTATTGAGGTCAGCCAGGTAACCTTCTTCGTCAGTTTCGTAAGTCTTGCCATTCGCTTCAATTGTACCCATGTGAGGTCTCCTCGTTGGATGACGCTAATCAAAAAAAACAGAAATTCAGAGCCAGGACTGTACGTTGTCGTTGGCTGTAACCAGATCGACGAACCCGCCATAATCGATGACGTCAACGCCATCCAGCAGCTTGTCTTCCGTGATGCCGCGCGCGGCCAGGTCCGGCCCGAGCACGGCGACCTTGAGGCCCTTCAGCAGGCTTGCCGCCTTGCCGTTTTTCATCGCTCCGTAAATGCCATCCTCGATGAGCAGCAACTGGTCGCCATCCTTCATGATGGTCGATGCCGTGTTCAGGCTGCAGGTGTCGTAGGGTGACTTGTTTACCAGGTGTAACATTGCCATTGTTCCGGGCTCCCTGTACTAGAAGTTGAACAGCACGTCTTGCTCGGCGAGCACGTCTGCCATTTCCGCGCGTGTGACCAGGCGGATGGAATCCTTTTCCGCGTAGTCCTCGTCCTCGTCTTCCCAGACCAGGTGCTGCAGGTCATCCAGCGTCAGGCCGCGTTCCTCGAGGGATTCCTTCTCGACGTAGATCTTGTTGACCTCGTAGTCACCCAGCGCGGCGTAGGTGGGCGAGAAGTTTTTCATGCCGATGCCCGCGGTGTCCTGGCCCTTGACGAGCTGGTACACACCGTCGTCCAGGAAGGCCATGCTGACGTCCTGTTCGAAGGCGGCGCCGATCAGTACCACTTCCAGCGATTCCCACGCATAGATCGTCCCGTAGGGCGCCCTGCGGTTGATGTACATCATCTTCTTTGTTGTTTCAGACATTGCCGCTCTCCCGCTCAGTCGCCGAACACGATCAGTCGATCGCTCTGGACGCCACCCTCGATCAGCTGTCCCAGTCCCGAAATGCGGAAGCCGGGGGCGATGTTGGTTGCGTCCTTGCCGTTACGCTGCGCCTCGCCCTCGTCGACGATGCCGCGGCGCTGGGCGGCTGCCACGCACACCACCATGTCGATGTTGTGTGCCTGTCCCAGTTCACTCCAGCGTTTGACGATATTGCGATCGTCCTGCGGCGGGGTGGTGAGGCGCGTGCCGTTGTTCACGCCATCATGGTAGAAAAAGATACGAAAGATCTCGTGTCCCTTTTCAATGGCCGCCTTGGCGAAAAAGTAGGCCGTATCAGCAGCCTGGTGCTGATAGGGGCCTTCATTGACCTGGATTGTAAGCTTCATTCACATCCCCTCTGATCAGAAACGGATATGGGTTGAAGCGTTCAGGCTTGCACGGGCACCACGCCAGTTGTCGATATGGTACTTGGTGAACGGCAACCCGGTCTTCTCGAAGAAACGCGGCCAGCCGATACGCTCGATCCAGTCATTGATACGCTCCCAGTCCTTGGCGTCTTCCTTGTAGACCTTGAGAATCTTCTTCACCACGGCGGTGGCTTCCGGCCAGCGCGGCGGGTTGTTCGGGATACCGGAGGCGACCAGCTTCTGGAAGGTCGGCTTGCTGCGGGCATTGGAATGATTGCCGCCCACCCAGATGGACAGCTTGGAGTGCTCGGCGTCGTTGATCTGCATCGGCGGGCAGGGCGGGTAGCAGGCGCCGCAGCAGATGCACTTCTTCTCGTCGACTTCCAGGGACGGCTTGCCGTTCACCAGTGCCGGGCGGATGGCCGCGACCGGGCAGCGCGCCACGACCGACGGGCGCTCGCAGACATTGGACACCAGGTCGTGATTGATCTTCGGCGGCTTGGTGTGCTGCACGTTGATGGCGATGTCGCCCTGGCCGCCGCAGTTGATCTGGCAGCAGGAGGTGGTCATGTGCACGCGGTTCGGCATGTTCCAGCCTTTGAACTCGTCGA
>JBATJF010000384.1:0-5286 GCA_049668345.1 Gammaproteobacteria bacterium | reverse complement strand
CGATGGGACAGGCCGTCAACGAGCTGGTGCCGTTCGACGAGGCCTATCGCGAAATCGACTGGAGTGAATTCAGCGACCTGCCGGCATTTGCAGAGGCCAACCGGCGCAACGCCTACCAGGTCTACCTCTCCATGGAAGCCGAGCTGCTCGGCCAGTAGGAGCGGGCCGCGTCCGCGATCTTTTCGCATCCCGCAACGATCGCGCATGAGATGTGCTCCTGAGCCCGATCGATGCTCCCGTAGGAACGGATCCCATCCGCGATCATTTCAAACATCCATCGCGCACGACTACATGGATGTAGTCGTGCGCGAGGTATTGTTACTCGGTGCCTTTGCGTGTTGGCACCAGGCCGGTGTGCGGCAGGCCGGGCACTACAGCGCCGGTGAGCCGAACTGCAGCGGTTCGCGCCGCACGCTTTCGGTGGGTTTTTCCTGCTCGGTCAGCCATACCAGGATGTCGTAATAGGTGCGGATATTCTCCACGTAGCGCACCGGCTCGCGGCCGCGGGCATACCCGTAGCGGGTCTGCTGGAACCATTTCTTCTTGCTGAGCAACGGCAGGTTCTTTTTCACATCCACCCATTTGTCGGCATCGCCCTTGTTTTTCACGGTCAGGATGCGTGCATCCTCCAGGTGGCCGAGGCCGACATTGTAGGCCGCCAGCGCGAACCATGTGCGGTCGGGCTCGGGGATGCGCTCCGGGATGCGTTCGCGCATGCGCAACAGGTACTCCGCGCCGCCACGGATGCTCTGTTCGGGGTCGACGCGGTTTTCGATATCCAGGTCATTGGCGGCGTCCAGCGTGAGCATCATCAGGCCGCGCACCCCGGTCGGTGATACGGCATCCGGCTCCCAGTGCGATTCCTGGTAACCGATGGCCGCGAGCAGGCGCCAGTCCATGCCAACCTTGGCGCCGGCTTCGATAAACAGATCCTTGTAGGCCGGCAGGCGCTGCTCGACGTGGGCCTGGTAACGGCGCGTGCCGACATAGTCGAAATCCTCGACATGGCCGAAATAGCGTTCGATCAGCTGCGCCAGCGTGCCGTTTTGCCTGATCTTTTTGAAGAAGGTGATCGCCGCCATGTACAGGCTCTTGTCGGCGGATTTCGGAAACGCCCAGGCCAGCGATTGCGGTGCGGTGAGATCGAAGGCGGGTTTCAGTTCCGGGTAGAAATGACGGTTCACGGACAATTCGTTGGAATCGGCCACGGTGTAGTCGATCAGCTGTTGCCAGACCATGGCCAGCAGCTCCTCGCTGTCCTGCTCGGTATTGCTCTGCCATTTCAGGTTCGGGTACTTCGCTTGCAGTTCCTCCAGACGTTCCTCGTGGCTGCTGCCAGCGAGCACCTCCAGTGTTCCGTTCAGGTCGGCCAGTGATTTCGGCCGGACACTGCCGCTGCGGTAGACCAGTTGCGGGGTGATGGTGTGATAGACGGGGCCGAAGCGCACCTTTTCCTTGCGCCTGGGGGTGACGGTCAGTCCGGCCGCCGCGAGGTGGGCGTCGCCCAGCACGACCAGTGGCAGAATGTCATTGAAGTTCGGCGGAATGACGATACGCAACTCAACGCCGAGATAATCCGCGAAACGACTGGCCAGTTCGTATTCAAAGCCGGTCGGTCCGTCCGGGCCCTCGAAGTAGGTGGTCGAGCTGTTACGGGTGATGACGATCAGCTGATTCTGCTGCTGGATCTGTTCCAGCAGCGAGGGCGGATGTCCACAAGCCGACAGCACCAGGCAGAGGATGACAATCAGCCTGATGTTGCCCGTAGCAGACCCGGTAACGCATGCGCTAGAATGCGCAGACCGGACGCCCGGGGCGCATGCAAAGGGGTTTGCAGATCGCTTGGCTGGATCAAGCATGTGCCGTCAGTCTATATCCCTGATACATTGTATGGTTATCATACCTGAACGATCTCCGGATCGGCAGGTTCCTGAAGTCAGATTAGTACCGTAAATCAGTCCCGGGTTCACTGGAGAGGTACCGAAGCGGTCACAACGGCACCGACTCGAAATCGGTTGGGGGCATAACGCCCCACGAGGGTTCGAATCCCTCCCTCTCCGCCATTCATTGCAAAAGGGGCCTTGTGCCCCTTTTGCAATGGATTGTCGCCGGTGGATTCGAACCCGAGTGTTTTCAATTGGCCGGGTTCGACGAGCGGCGCAGCCGCGAAGCACGCCGGCTATGCCGGCGGCCGCAGGGCAAGTGCGTTCGCCTCGGCAGGATGGCGAATTTGATCCGCCGTCAGGGGATACCGTGGAAACAAGGCGCAACCGCGCGGCTTTCAGGGTGCGGATTGCAGGTATTTGAACAGGCCCTCGGCTACCTTGCGATGGCCGGCAGGGGTCAGGTGGTTGTCGAGTTTACGGTAGTCCGCCTGGTTGAGGTCGAGATCCACGAAGGAGACTTCGGGTAACCGGGCGTCCCTGCCAGTCGGGAAATTCCGGTATTTCTGGCCATAGGGATTGCTGTAAAACACAATGACGCGCTTGCCGCGCAACACATCGTATTGCTTCTGCAGTGTGTCAATCAGAACATTGTAGTGACGTGTGAAGTTCTTGCGACGCAGTCTGTCGGCCAGGGACTTTATCGGGGCCTTCAGGGTAAGCCAGTAGCCTTTGATGATGTGCTTTAGCATGTCGGGCTGCTGTAACTCGTCCGTCCCGGTCTGGCCGAATACCTTCTCGTGCAGCTCTTGCCGCAACGCCGTGTCGAACATGAGATTTTCATGATAGTCATTATTGCAGTACTGAATGATGACGGTATCAATTTTGTCCAGCAGGCCGGAATTCTTCAGCCGGATGAGTTCTCTGGATGTCCCGTAACTCGCCACGCCCAGGTTGTATACGGGGCGCCCGGACAGTCCCTGCAGCTGGGCCGAAAACGTCTCGAGATCGTTCACCCCCCAGCCCATCGCGTGTGAGTCGCCGATTACGGCAATGCCTGTGCCCAGCGGTTTGTCACCCGTGTATCTGCCTGCTTCCGTGAAGTTCAGGGTGGTTCTGAATTCGATTTGATTGAATTCGCATGAGCCTGTCGACGGTTTGTAAATCAGCTCGGGGTCGGGTGTGATGCAACCGGGCAGCGCAAGCCAGTTCGTTGCATTGTCAGACATCCCGGCCCGGTACAGGGATTTTTGGGCGGTAGCAAACCAGGGCGCGTTGAATAACACGCCATGCTGCAGCATGAGCAGGCTGGCGAAATAGACGACAGCACCAAGCGTGCAGTAGGCGATGAGGAACAGCAGGGTACGGCCGATCGCTCTGGATTTATTCATGCGGCAGATACATTCGGCAGGGCATGGTCCGTTGCGGGTTCGTGGATCCAGTCGGGCATGCCCGCCCGTATGTCTTCTGGTGATACACGGCCTGCGGCATCCTGGAAGCGAATCGATCAATGCGGGATATCATACTAAAAAACGCGGCCTGTCTGTTGGCAAGGAGCGAGCAGTTGGCAGTTTAAATGCTTGTTGTTGTACTATGAAGACGGTCCGGAACCCGCCCGGTTCGACAGGGTTTACCCGGAATCGATTGCGGCATCCGGGCTGCCGGCGAACGTCGGGGGGTGCAAGATGCTCCCTGATGATCCTGGCCCGGACTATCCGGCCCTGTTTGCCGCAGGCTCGCGTTGCGGGCGGCACACAACGGGAGTACCCCATATGATCGCGGACAATTACGCCACCTCGATGGGATGACTGGCATGAGTTATCCCAGGATCTGCCTGATATTGCTGGCCCTCAACCTGCTGCCGTTCAGTAGTCCTGCCGAGGAACAGGCGCAGCTTCCTGAAGACTATTGCCGCTGGGAGGTGGCGGATTACGGCATCGCCGAGCCGCTATGCGGCCTGGCCGGGGATGCCGGGCGTGGCATGGCGATTGTCTCGGACAGTCACCTCGGCAATTGCCTCGCCTGCCACCAGCTGCCGATTCCCGGTGTCGAGGCCTATGGCACCATCGGTCCCCCGCTGGAGGGTATCGCCGCGCGGCTCGGCGAGGCGCAGATCCGCCTGCGCGTGGTGGATACGCGGCATATCAACCCGATGTCGATCATGCCCGGCTTCTACCGTGATCCGCGCCTGATCCACCGGCCCGGCAAGCGCTACAGGGGCAAGACCTTTCTCACGGCGCAGCAGGTCGAGGACGTGATTGTCTACCTGGTGACATTGAAATGAATATCGCAAGCAGGTATTTCGGATTGATAGTCGGGTTGGTGCTGGCACTGCCGGCGGGCGCGGGCGAGCCACGATCCGGTTATGAATTCATCAAGCCGGCCACGCGCGAGATGCAGGACGATGACTTCCTGAATCCCGGCATGTTTACCGTGGAGAAGGGTCAGGCGTTATTCAACGAGCAGCCGGGCGGCGACAGCAAGTCCTGTGCCGACTGTCATGGCGGCGACGGCGCTGGCCTGGATACCGGGAATATCGCGCGCTACCCGGTCTACCGGGAGGGTGCGCTGGTGACCCTGCAACAACAGATCAGCCAGTGCCGCACCAGGACCACCGGCAAGACCCTGCCAGACGATCATCCCGACCTGGTTGCACTGGAGACCTTTGTGCGCAACCGGGCGCGCGGTGTGCCGGTCAACGTCCAGACCGACGGCCCCATGGTGGAGTTGCTGGAAAAGGGCGAACAGCTGTACAAGGCCCGCTACGGGCTGATCGATATTTCCTGCTATCACTGCCATGATATGTACCCGGGGCAGATGATTCGCGGACAGAAGATCAGTGAAGGCCAGGGCAACGGTTTTCCCGCCTACCGGCTCGATATCGGTGAAATCACCAACCTGAACCAGCGCATAGAGCAGTGCCTCACGCTGATGCGTGCCGAGCCGTTCGAATCCGGCTCGGATGAGATCAACCTCATGGGGCTGTACATCATGTCGCGGTCCAACGGCCTGAAGATAGAAACTCCGGCCGTGCGCTACTAGTCACGGCGATACCATCATGACTGCGCTTGCGGTAACCGGTAAACAGGGATAATCGACATGCGACCGGGGCGCTGACCGACGGCCAGCGCCCCGGTGTTGATCAGCCGCGGTAGCGTAAGACCTCGACCGACATGCAGAGCTCAACCTGGTCACTGACCAGCCGCGACAGGCTGTCCATGCCGAACTCGGAACGGTTGATCACGGTCGAGGCCTTGACCGTAATGCTCTCCTCGGCGGTGCCTTGCTGTTTATCCGCAGGGATCAGCGTGACATCCAGCGCCACCGGCCGGGTGACACCATGCACGGTCAGGTCACCATGGATCTTCGCCTTGTCCGTGCCCAGCCACTCGAAGCTGCGACT
>JBATJF010000383.1:0-2476 GCA_049668345.1 Gammaproteobacteria bacterium | reverse complement strand
GAGGCCTTCGAGCGCGCCGAGTCGATCGTGCTCAGCCCCGGCATTCCGCTGGACGAGCCGCATGTCGCGGCGGCACGTGCGCGCGGTATCCCGGTCATCGGCGATATCGAGTTGTTCGCGCAGGCCGCACAGGCGCCCGTCATCGCGGTCACCGGTTCCAATGGCAAGAGCACGGTCGTGACCCTGCTGAGCGCGATGGCGCGTCGCGCCGGTATCGATGTGCGCACCGGCGGCAACATCGGCACGCCGGCGCTGGACCTGATCGAGGACAGCGAGCCGGCACTGTACGTGCTGGAGCTGTCGAGCTTCCAGCTCGAGACGGTGCACAGCCTGCGCCTGCAGGCCGCGGTCGTGCTGAATATCAGCGAAGATCACATGGACCGCTACGACGACCTGGCCGACTACGCGGCGGCAAAGCAGGTGATCTACACCTGTGCCGACCTGCAGGTGGTGAATGCCGATGACCCGGTCGTGCTGGCGCTGGCGGATCCGGCCCGGCCACAGGTGCGCTTCACCCAGGGCGTACCGGCAGCCGGGGAATACGGGCGGGTGCAGCTGGACGGTGTGACCTGGCTGGCGCGCGGCAGCGAACGGCTGTTGCCCGCGACCGCCATCCGGCTGGCCGGCCGGCACAACCTGGCCAATGCCCTGGCCGCACTGGCGCTGGGCGATGCGGCGGGCCTGCCGCTGGATGCCATGCTGGAAACACTGGCCGAGTTCCAGGGCCTGCCGCACCGCATGCAGTTTGTCGCCGAGCATGAGGGCGTACGCTGGTACAACGACTCCAAGGGGACCAACGTCGGTGCCACGCTGGCGGCGATCGAGGGTCTCGAAGGGCCGCTGGTGCTGATCGCCGGCGGCGATGGCAAGGGCGCGGATTTCACGCCGCTCGCCAGCGCACTGCGTGACAAGGGGCGCGGCTGCGTGCTGATCGGCCGCGATGCGCCACTGCTCGAGGCGGTGCTGGAGGACGTAGTGGCAGTCCGGCATGCCGCGGACATGGCCGGCGTTGTACGCGAGGCGGCGGCGATGGCCATCCCGGGTGACACGGTGCTGTTGTCACCGGCCTGTGCCAGTACCGACATGTTTCGCAACTATATCGAGCGCGGCGAGCTGTTCATGCGCGCCGTGCGGGAGTACGTCAGCTGATGGCCGCCGCGAGCCTGCAGGCACGGCTGGTCGGGACGGGCGATGTGCGCCTGCCCCGGCTCGACTACACCCTGCTGGGGTGTGCGCTGGCGCTGGCCCTGCTGGGACTGGTGATGGTGGCCTCCGCATCGATCACCATGGCCGATCGCGAACTGGGTCACCCCTTCTATTACGCGCTGCGTCAGGGCGTGTTCATTGGTCTCGGCCTGCTCGCCGGGCTGGCGCTGTTCCGGGTGCGGCTGGTCCTGCTCGACCGCATGGGCATGACATTGCTGCTCGCTGCTTTCCTGATGCTGTTGCTGGTGCTGGTGCCCGGCGTGGGTGTGAAGGTGAACGGCGCGGTGCGCTGGATCAACGCGGGCCTGTTTCGCCTGCAGGTGTCGGAGCCGGCCAAGCTGATGTTCATTATCTACCTCGCCAGCTACCTGGCGCGGCACGGCGAAAGCGTGCGCAACCATGTGTCCGGGTTCCTGAAGCCCGTCGGTCTGCTGCTGGCAATGGCCGTGCTGCTGTTGCTGGAGCCCGACTTCGGCGCCACCGTGGTGCTCGGCGCCACGGTAATGGGCATGATCTTCATGGCCGGTGTGAAACTCGTGCAGTTCGCAGGCGCGCTGGGCCTGGCGGGCCTGCTGCTGGGCGGCGTGGCGGTGTCATCGAGCTATCGCATGGAACGGCTGAAGACCTTCCTCAACCCCTGGGCCGATCCGTTCGATTCCGGTTTCCAGCTGACCCAGTCGCTGATGGCCATCGGCCGCGGTGAATGGTTCGGTGTCGGACTCGGCGCCAGTGTGCAGAAACTGTTCTACCTGCCGGAAGCGCATACCGATTTCGTGTTTGCCGTGACTGCCGAGGAACTCGGCCTGCTGGGCGTGAGCGTCATTATCGCGCTGTACTGTGTACTGGTATGGCGCGCCTTCAGGATTGCGGCGCAGGCCGGTCAGGCCGAAAACCCGTTCGCGGCCAGCCTGGCCTACGGCATCGGCATCTGGTTCGGCCTGCAGAGCTTCATCAATATCGGTGTCAACATGGGCCTGTTGCCCACCAAGGGCCTGACACTGCCGCTGATGAGTTACGGCGGTTCCAGCATGATCGTGATGTGTGCGGCCGTGGCCCTGTTGCTGCGCATCGATTACGAAACACGCTGCACCTGCGAAGGATTGCCGGCCAGCGGCACCGCGGCGGCGAAGCGCAACCGCCGGGTGGTCACATGATGGCCGGGCGCGCAACGAACCGGCCGGTCCTGATCATGGCCGGCGGCACCGGCGGGCACGTATTCCCGGCGCTGGCCGTGGCCGAGGAACTGACCGCACGCGGCGTAGCGGTGTCC
>JBATJF010000382.1:0-6875 GCA_049668345.1 Gammaproteobacteria bacterium | reverse complement strand
ACCCTGCAGGGCACGATGAAACGTCGCTGGTCGTATGTAATCGACCCTGCAGGGCACAATGAAACGTCGCTGGTCGAATGAATTCGACCCTACTGTAGGGCCGAATTCATTCGGCCAATAACGTAATCAGTACCGCCTACCGGAGGAGTGGAATTGAGATTCGCCGTGCCCTCGGTGTTCTCTGTGGCTCTGCGTCTTCGCGCGGGATTGGTTTGCGGCTGTCTACGCCCCTTGCATCAGGGCTGCGGTTCCTCGAACAGCTGCAGGTATTCACCGTAGCCTTCCTCGGCCAGCTTCTCCTTCGGGATGAAACGCAGCGAGGCGGAGTTGATGCAAAAGCGCTGGCCGGTCGGCTGGGGACCGTCATTGAAAAGGTGGCCGAGATGTGAACCCGCCTGCCGGCTCTTCAGTTCGGTGCGCTTCATGAAAAAACGCGTATCGGTATGCTCGACGAGTGCGTCATCGGCAATCGCCCGGGTAAAGCTGGGCCAGCCGGTGCCGGACTTGAATTTGTCCGTGGAACTGAACAGTGGTTCGCCGGATACGATGTCGACATAAATACCGGCGGCCTTGTTGTCCCAGTATTCATTCTGGAAGGCGCGCTCGGTGGCCTCTCGCTGGGTGACCTCGTACTGCAGCGGCGTCAGCCTGGCGCGCAACTCCTCGTCCGGGGGCCTGGTGTAGTTGCCTGCCTTTTCCGCATGTTCCGGGTCGGGCGCGCCGGATGCCGCGCCGTCGGCCGGGGCGGTCATGCCGTATCGCGCCACGGCAAAGACGGAAACAGCCAGCAGTCCGGCAAGGGACAGGATTCCGGTCATATTCATTGTGGCTTCACTCCGCTGGGTTATTGGCGTCCTGCGGAATAGGACAACCGGCCGGCGGCCGGGGTTCAATCCGCCTGTTCCACCGGGAAGCGGTAGGGGAGCGGTCGAATCCCGAAGGGGGGGCCGGCGGGGCTGCCGAGGAAGACATCCGCGGCATCGGCCGCCTGGATCTGCAGGACGGCGAGCGCAAGCTGGCCGCCATCCGGACAGGGCTGGGCATCGACAATGCGGCCGGTTGCCTGTTCGCCGTCACTGCCGGAATACAGCTCGGCCCCTGGGGCTATCGGGTCGTCGGACTCGACCAGGCCCAGATACATGCGGCGCTTGAGGGTGCCCAGATACTGCATGCGGGCAACGATTTCCTGTCCGGGGTAGCAGCCTTTCCTGAAACTGACGCCATCGACCAGCTGCAGGTTGGCCATCTGCGGCACGAAAAGCTCCGCCGTGGCGGTGAACACGACCGGCAGGCCGTTCCTGATCTCCAGCAGGCGCCAGGCGGACTCGCCGACCGGCGCACCGCGGACATTGAGTGCATCCCATAACGTCCGTGCGGCCTGCAACGAGTCGGCGTACACCTCGAAGCGCGGTTCCGTGCCCGGCACCCGGATAACAGTCAGCGGCCCGGCCCGGGCCACGCCGTTGACTGTGTCGGGGCAGGCACCGGCTATGCTGCGAATTTCGTTGTCGGCGTCCTTGCCGCTGATGCCGATGCGCAGGAAATTGTCGCTGGCGTCTTCCAGCGTGACATTGGCGCGCAGCACGTACAGGCGCAGGCGCTGCAGCACGGCTTCCAGCGTATCCGCAGGCAGCCGCAGGTAGTAACCGTCATCGGTACGGAAGATGCGCATGAGGCCGAGCATGCGGCCCTTGGGAGTGCAGAACGCGCTCAGCTGGCTACGGCCTTCATCCAGTACGCGGATATCGTTGCTGAGCTGGGACTGGAGGAAGGTTCCGGCATCGCTGCCGTGTACGGCGATGACACCCATGTATTCGAGGTCTGCGAACACCATACCGCTGAGCGCGACTTCCCGCTCCTGTTCGGGGTTGCCGAAATGAGCGACCCGTTCGCCGTCGAATTCGGCGCCGGCATCCTCGAGAAAGGCTTTCCATTCAGCTTTCATAACAGCTCCGCAGCAGCGTAACAGGGACTGGATTCTAGACCATGCCCGCATGCCTGTCAGTACACGGCTGGCGCAACCCGGCTGGTGTTCCTGCCGCTGCAATGGTATAAAACCGGCAGGCCATTGAACCCGACACATGACCACACGGCGCCCCGCTCCAGTCTACCTGAATCTTTTCCGGATAAGTTTTCCGGTCGGCGCGGTGACCTCGTTTGCACATCGCGTCTCCGGTGTGCTGCTGACCCTTTCGATTCCCTTGCTGGTGTACCTGCTGGACCTGTCGCTGCGGGATGCCGATGGTTTCAGCCGGGCAACGGCCTGGCTGCAGTCGACCGGCTTCAGGCTCGGTTCCGCCATCATCGCCTGGTCGCTGTTTCATCACCTGTTCTCCGGCGTGCGCTACCTGCTCATCGACATCGAGGCAGGCGTCGGCCTGCGCCAGGCGCGTGCCTCGGCGTGGCTGGTGAATATCGCCGGCGTGGCGGCCACGCTGCTGTACCTCGGGTGGGTGCTGTGAGCCACCGCGCGGACGGCCTGCGGACCTGGTTGCTGCAGCGTGTCAGCGCCATCTACCTGGGCGTGTTCCTGCTCTACGTGCTGGCGCATTTCTGGCTCAACCCGTATCCGGACTACGCTGCCTGGCATAGCTGGATCGCCAGCCCGGTGGTGTCCATCGCCGGCGCGGGTTTTATCCTGGCGTTGCTGATCCATGGCTGGGTCGGCCTGCGCGACGTGACGCTGGACTACGTCCACCCCCTGGGTCTGCGCCTGGTGGTACTGACCCTGGTGGCCTTTCTGCTGATCGGCTGCGGCTTCTGGGCCATGCGTATCCTGATCGTGACCAGCAGCTGAACATGACGATTCCGCGTCGCCAGTTCGATACCCTGATTATCGGTGCCGGTGGCGGCGGGCTGCGTGCCGCACTGCAACTGTCACAGGCCGATGCGCATGTCGCCGTGGTCTCCAAGGTTTTCCCGACGCGTTCGCATACCGTTGCCGCGCAGGGTGGTGTCAATGCCGCGCTGGCCAACGTGCGACCGGACAACTGGCACTGGCACATGTTCGATACCGTCAAGGGCAGCGACTACCTGGGCGACCAGGATGCCATCGAGTACATGTGCCGCACCGCGCCGCAAGCGGTATACGACCTCGAGCACTACGGCGTGCCGTTCTCGCGACTCGACAACGGCACCATCTACCAGCGCCAGTTCGGCGGCCAGAGCATGAATTTCGGCGGCGAGCAGGCGGCTCGCACCTGTGCCGCGGCGGACCGGACCGGGCACGCCATCCTGCAGGCCCTGTACCAGCAGAACATCCGCGCACGCACGCATTTCTTCGACGAATACTTCGCCGTCGACCTGATAGCAGACCACGAGGGTTTCATCCTCGGCGCCCTGGTGCTGGA
The DNA here is from genome assembly GCA_049668345.1 of Gammaproteobacteria bacterium. Classification (GTDB taxonomy): domain Bacteria; phylum Pseudomonadota; class Gammaproteobacteria; order UBA9214; family UBA9214; genus UBA9214. The sequence goes on along the minus strand of JBATJF010000382.1, from coordinate 3,525 downwards.
TATCGCGACCGGCGAAAAGCTGGTGATCGCGGCGCGCACCACACTGATTGCCACCGGCGGTGCCGGGCAGATCTTCCGCACCAACACCAATGCCCTTATCAACACCGGCGACGGCATGGCCATGGCGCTGCGCGCCGGCGTGCCGCTGCAGGACATGGAATTCTTCCAGTTTCATCCCACCGGCATCGCCGGCAAGGGCATGCTGCTCAGCGAGGGCGCGCGCGGCGAGGGCGGCTTCCTGGTCAACAGCGAAGGCGAGCGTTTCATGGAACGCTATGCCCCGCACGCACTGGACCTGGCCAGCCGCGACGTGGTCAGCCGCGCCATCGTGACCGAGGTGCGCGAGGGTCGCGGCTGTGGCCCGAACCGGGATCACGTGCTGCTGCAGCTGCATCACCTCGACAGCGAGATGATCAAGAAGCGCCTGCCGGCAATACGCGACAGCGCGCTGACCTTCGCCGGCGTGGACATGTGCGAGGAGCCGGTGCCGGTGTTCCCGACCGCGCATTACACCATGGGCGGCATCCCGACCAACCGTTTCGGCGAGGTGGTGGCGCCGATCGACCGCGGTGCGGAGGAGCCGTTGCCGGGTCTTTACGCGGCCGGTGAATGCGCCTGCGTGTCCGTGCACGGTGGCAATCGCCTGGGCGGCAACTCGCTGCTCGACATCATCGTGTTCGGCCGCGCTGCCGGCAACCGCATCATCGAATACCTCGGCGAAAACCGCTATCACCGGCCATTCCGGGACGAGGTGCTGGAACCGGCGCTGGCAAGGCTGGCGCGCTGGGAACAGCGGGGCGGGGGCGAATCCGTCGACAAGCTGCGCAGGGAACTGACACGCACCATGGAAGAACACTGTGGCGTGTTCCGCACGGAACAGGTACTTAGTGAAGGTGTGGACAAGATGCTGGCGCTGCAGGCACGTCTGCCGGACGTACGGCTGCGCGATCACAGCCAGGTATTCAATACCGCGCGCATCGAGGCGCTGGAACTGGAGAACCTGATGGACGTGGCGATTGCCACCATCATGTCAGCGTTGCAGCGCAAGGAAAGCCGGGGCGCGCATTCGCGCATTGACCACCCGGAGCGCGACGACGTCAACTGGCTGCGCCACAGCCTGTACCACAAGCGGGGCAACGTCGTCGACTACAAGCCGGTACGCATGAAGCCGCTGACGGTGGACACGTTTCCGCCCAAACCGCGGAGTTACTGAACGAGCGCACGATATGAAGCTGACCATCTACCGCTACAACCCGGAGACAGACCGGGAGCCGTATGTACAGGACTTCGAGCTGGACGACAGCCAGCTCAACCGCGACATGATGCTGCTGGACGCACTGCTCCTGCTCAAGACACAGGACGAGACGCTCGGTTTCCGGCGCTCCTGCGGCGAGGGGGTGTGCGGTTCGGACGGCATGAACGTGAACGGGCGCAACCTGCTGGCCTGCATCACACCGCTGTTCTCGCTGCGCACGCCGATCGACATCCGGCCGATGCCGGGCCTGCCGGTCATCCGCGACCTCATCGTCGACATGCAGCAGTTCTACCACCAGTACCGTGCCGTCGATCCCTACCTGATCAACAAGGATCCGGTGCCGGAAGTGGAACGGTTGCAGTCGCCGGAGCAACGCGAACAACTGGATGGCCTGTACGAATGCATCCTGTGTGGCTGCTGTTCCACCTCCTGTCCGTCGTTCTGGTGGAACCCGGACAAGTTCCTCGGTCCGGCGGCGCTGCTGCAGGCCTGGCGTTTCCTCGCCGACAGCCGCGACCAGGCCACCGACGAACGGCTCGCCAGCCTGGACGGTCCGTTCAAGCTGTTTCGCTGCCACACCATCATGAACTGCGTCGAGGTCTGCCCCAAGGGCCTGAACCCGACGCGCGCCATCGGGCGGATCAAGGAACTGATGATCCGGCGGACCACCTGATGCCGGCCCTCGACTGCACGACGGCCGAATACAACCGGCTGGCCTGGCAATGCCGCCGCGGCATGCGCGAGCTCGACGAGTTATTGCACGCCTTCATGGTCACGCGCTGCGCGGCGCTGGATGCAAACGAACGGCGTAGCTTCGATACGCTGCTGGGCTATGCGGATGGCGTACTGCTGGAATTGCTGATGGGGCGCATGACGCCGGTCGACCGGGATATCGCGAACCTTGTCCGGGAAATACGCAACGCCGCTGCGTCTTGAGCTGGGGGCTTCACGCCGCATGGCGGCCTGGTTGCTGCTGGTGCACGCGGCAGCCGCCCTGCAGCTGCCGTTTACCACGCTGCCGATACCGGCCATGCTGCTCATCGTAACCGGCATCCTGGCCAGCCTCGCCTGGCACTGGCCGCGCCAGGCCAGCCGTGCGGCGCCCGGGTGCATTGATACCCTGACCTGGGACGGTGACGGGACCTGTCACCTGCAACTGCAGGACGGTACAGTGAGCCGCGCGACCCTGTGCCGGACGGCCTTTGTGCAGCCGTGGCTGGTGATCATGCACCTCCGCACCGGCAGTCGTCTGCGCCGGCAGCTGGTGATCCTGCCCGACATGCTCGACCCGGTGACCTTTCGGCGTCTGCGGGTGCGCCTGCGCATGGAGCTTGGCCAGGCGGATGCTTCCCGATAGCCTGATTTCCGTCAGTTTCCGGTTGCTGCGACTGCCGGTACTGGTGCTGGCACTGCTGCTGGCGGCCGCCTGTGCACCGGCGCCGGATGACATCATCCGCTTTGGCCTGGCCAGTACCCCGGCCAGTCTGGACCCGCGCTACGCCACCGATGCGACCTCGGCGCGCATCAACCGACTGCTGTACCGGCGCCTGGTAGACTTCGATGACCAGGTGCGTCCGGTCGCCGCACTGGCACACTGGGAGCAACTCGGCCCGCGCCATTACCGTTTTCACCTCGATCCCCGGCGCGATGTCTTCCACGACGGCACGCCGTTGCTGGCAGCCGATGTCGCGGCGACCTACCGTTCGATACTGGCAGCGGGCAGCGAGTCACCGCATGCCGGTACGCTGCAACTGATCGACGACATCCGGGTGGTCGACGACGACACGCTGGATTTCCTGCTGGATCGCGCCGATCCGCTGTTTCCGGGCTACCTGGTGATCGGCATCCTGCCGGCGCGCGGCATCGATGCCGGCACCCCGTTCCACAAGGCCCCGCTCGGCAGCGGCCCGTTCCGCTTCACCGGCTGGCCGGAACCGGGGCGCCTGCAGCTGGAACGACGCACCGATCGCCAGCGTTTCGAGTTCCTGCGCATCGGCGACCCTACCGTGCGCATCCTGAAACTGCTGCGCGGCGAGATCGACCTGCTGCAGAACGACCTGCCGGCCGAACTGCTGCGCTACCTGGAACGACAGCCGGACATCGATGTGGTGCGCGGCCCGGGCAGCAACTTCGCTTACCTCGGTTTCAACCTGGCGTCACCGGTGACCGGCGAACTGGCGGTGCGGCGCGCGGTTGCCCATGCCATCGATCGCGATGCCATCATCCGCTACGTGCTGGGCGGGGCGGCGCGGCCGGCCGCGGCGCTGCTG
>JBATJF010000381.1:0-2414 GCA_049668345.1 Gammaproteobacteria bacterium | reverse complement strand
GGCCGCCAAGCCGGCAGCGACGAAGAAACCGGCGGCATCCGGGAAGGCCGTAGCGAAGAAAAAAACTGCCGCTGGCGCAAAGCCGGTTAGCGCGAAGAAAAAGGCCGTCGCCAGCGCAAAGCCGGTTGCGGCGAAGAAGAAGGCCGCCACCAAAAAGAAGGTCGCAGCCAAAAAACCCGCCAGAAAGGCCGCTGCCAGTCGACCGGCCGCCAAAAAGAAACCGGTTGTGAAAAAGAAGCCGGCCATCAAAAAGAAGGTGGCGGCAAAGAAGCCGGCGCGCAAACAGGCGGTTGCGAAGAAGAAATCGTCCGGCAGGAAGCGCTAGTCTCGATACCGGACTGCTGCCGTCTGCCGTTGCATTGCGAGTTAGCGGATGGTTCAGCTGATCCGTTTCTGGTTCGGGCTCTGCCTGCTCAGGGCCGCTCCCCAGGATATCCCCGCATCCCGACCGGTACTGGTCGTGTCGGTGGGTTGCTATGCGCTGGTGTCGATGCTGCTGGCGGGCCTGTCCAGCGGTTTGCATGTCGGCATCCGGGTGGCGCTGCTGGAACTGGCGCTGCTGGTAATGTTCACGGCCGGCCTGCTGTACCTGTTCAACCGGCCGGCACGAATCCACCAGACCCTGGCGGCCCAGACCGGCAGCGGCAGCCTGCTGGGGTTGCCGACACTGCTGCTGGTCATGCTGGCCGGTTCCGCGCCCGCCACGCCGCTGCCATCAATCGCCTGGTTGCTGCTGCTGTTATGGAACCTGCTGGTCAATGCCCATATCATCCGTCATGCCCTGTCGAGTTCGCTGGCCATCGGCGCGGGCGTGTCGGTACTGTATATCCTGGCGAGCACACAGATTATCCTGGCCAGCTTTCCGCAGCTCGCTGCCCGGTAAACCCCTGGAAGAGTCAGATCGGTCATGCACATTCATATCCTCGGTATTTGCGGAACCTTCATGGGCGGCATTGCGCTGCTGGCGCGCGAGCAGGGTGTCGAGGTCAGTGGCTCGGACGCCAACGTCTACCCGCCGATGAGTACGCAACTGGCGGCCCAGGGTATCACGCTCGACGAGGGCTACGACCCGGCGCACCTCGCGCCGGCGCCGGATTGCGTGGTGATCGGCAATGCGCTGTCGCGCGGCAATCCGGCGGTTGAACACGTCCTGAACGAGGGCATCGCCTACAGCTCGGGCCCTCAGTGGCTGGCGGAACACATCCTGCAGGGACGCTGGGTGCTGGCCGTGGCCGGCACGCATGGCAAGACCACGACCGCCAGTATGCTGGCCTGGATACTGGAGTATGCCGGCCTGGCGCCCGGTTTCCTGATCGGCGGTGTGCCGCGTAATTTCGGCATCTCCGCCCGGGCCGGCCATGCACCCTTTTTCGTAGTCGAGGCGGATGAATACGACACCGCGTTTTTCGACAAGCGTTCCAAGTTCGTACATTACCGGCCGCGCACGCTGGTGCTGAACAACCTCGAATACGACCATGCGGACATTTTCCCGGACCTGGCGGCCATCGAAACCCAGTTCCATCACCTGGTGCGGACCGTGCCGGGCAACGGCCTTATCGTCAGCAACGCCGGCGATGCCAATCTCGCACGTGTGCTGGCACGTGGCTGCTGGACGCCGGTGGAGCAGGTCACGGCCGTAACCGGCGCTGCACGCTGGCACGCGGCGCTGCAGTCTGCGGACGGCAGCCGCTTCGACGTGTTGCTCGACGGGAAGGTGGCGGGGACGGTGGACTGGACACAGCTCGGTGCGCACAACGTGCACAATGCACTGGCCGCGATTGCGGCTGCCCGGCATGCCGGCGTGCCGGTGGCACAGGCAGTGGCGGCGCTGGCGGAATTCAAAGGTGTCCGGCGGCGCCTGGAAATACGCGGTACGTCGGCCGGGGTGACCGTCTACGATGATTTCGCGCACCACCCGACCGCCATCGCGACCACGTTGCAGGGTTTGCGCAAGCGCGTCGGTGCCGAGCGCATCCTGCTGGTGCTCGAGCCGCGCTCGAATACCATGCAGATGGGCGTGCATCGGGACACACTCGGTGCCGCCATGCACGGGGCGGATGCGGTCTGGCTGTACCAGTCGACACAGCACGGCTGGTCGCTGGACGCGATCGCGCGAACGCTGCCGGTGCCGGCGGCCGTGCTGTCATCGATCGACGAAATGGTGGCGGCCCTGGTCGCGGCCGCGCGTCCGGGCGATCACATCCTGGTCATGAGTAACGGGGGCTTTGGCGGAATCCACGACAAGCTGCTGGCCGCGTTGAAGCACTGACTATGGTATGCAGCAACGCAAACGGCGGTCTTGCGACCGCCGTCTGTTATATCGTGCTATCTGTAAGGGCCACGGGTGCCCGGCAGCAGCTTAGCGTGGTTTTCTGCGCTGACTGAAGCCGATCAGTAACAGGCCGGTGCCAAGC
>JBATJF010000380.1:0-1783 GCA_049668345.1 Gammaproteobacteria bacterium | reverse complement strand
GTCGAGGGTTTCGCCGGTCCCGGTGCGGCATTCGATTCGCTCGAGCAGCTGCTGGACGGATTGCGCGAGGAGCTGCGCGGCCCGTTGCATATCCTTGTGAAAGGCTCGCGGCGCATGCGCATGGAGCGGGTGGTCGACGCACTGCTTGCCACACTGCAACCCGACGCACCGTCATCACGGGAGAACCACTGATGCTCCTTTCCCTGGCCGAGTATCTGAGTCAGTATCACAGCGGATTCAATGTATTCCAGTACCTGACACTGCGTGCCATCCTGGGCGTGCTGACTGCGCTGGTGATTTCCTTCCTGATCGGTCCGGAGATGATCCGCCGGCTGGGCCGGTACCAGATCGGCCAGCCGGTGCGCGATGACGGACCGCAGACACACCTGGTCAAGGCCGGTACGCCGACCATGGGCGGTGCGCTGATCCTGGTCGCGGTGGCGATCGCCACCCTGCTGTGGGCGGACCTGACCAACCGCTACGTGTGGGTGGTGCTGCTGGTGACGCTGGCCTTCGGCGCCATCGGCTGGGTCGATGACTACCGCAAGCTGGTACTGAAGAATTCGGCCGGCATCTCCGCCGGCACCAAGCTGGCCTGGCAAAGCCTCATCGCGCTGGCCGTCGCGGTGTTTCTCTACATGAGTGCCGCATCACCGGCCGAGACATCGCTGATCGTGCCCTTCTTCAAGGATATCGCCATCAACCTCGGCTGGTTCTATGTCGTGCTGGCCTGGTTCGTTATCGTCGGTTCCAGCAACGCGGTCAACCTGACCGATGGCCTCGACGGGCTGGCCATCCTGCCTACCGTGCTGATAGCCGGTGCGCTGGCCGTGTTCGCCTATGCTACCGGCAACGTCAAGTTTGCCGTCTACCTCGGCATCCCCTACGTGCGCGATGCCGGCGAGATCGTCATCTTCTGCGGCGCGCTGGTCGGTGCCGGGCTCGGCTTTCTCTGGTTCAATGCCTATCCCGCCATGGTGTTCATGGGTGACGTGGGTGCGCTGGCGCTCGGCGCGGCGCTCGGCATCGTCGCCGTGCTGGTGCGCCAGGAACTGGTGTTCATGGTCATGGCCGGCGTGTTCGTCATGGAAACGGTCTCGGTCATCCTGCAGGTCGGCTCGTACAAGCTGACCGGGCGGCGCATTTTTCATATGGCGCCGCTGCATCACCATTTTGAATTGAAAGGCTGGCCCGAACCGCGTGTGATCGTGCGGTTCTGGATCGTGACCGTGATCCTGGTGCTGGTCGGGCTGGCTACCCTGAAGATTCGCTGAGGCGTAGCCCGGCAGGGCAGGGGTGCAGCAGGTGCGTAACAGGTATTGGTTGGCAATGAGTCGGATTTGATGGCGGTTCCGGAAACAGTCATGGCGGAAATGTTTGACAAGGCGGGCAGGACGCTGGTGGTCGGACTGGGCGAGACCGGGCTGTCGGTTGCGCGCTATCTGTCGAGCCGCGGCGTGCCGGTGGCGGTCGTCGACAGCCGTGCGCAGCCGCCCGGGCTGGAACGCATGCGCAGCGGCGAGCTGGCCGACGTGGCGTTGTTTCTCGGCGGCTTCAGCGACGAGGCCTTCGAGCGCGCCGAGTCGATCGTGCTCAGCCCCGGCATTCCGCTGGACGAGCCGCATGTCGCGGCAGCACGTGCGCGCGGCATCCCGGTCATCGGCGATATCGAGTTGTTCGCGCAGGCCGCGCAGGCCCCCGTCATCGCGGTCACCGGTTCCAACGGCAAGAGCACGGTCGTGACCCTGCTGAGCGCGATGGCGCGTCGCGCCGGTGTCGATGT
>JBATJF010000379.1:0-2905 GCA_049668345.1 Gammaproteobacteria bacterium | reverse complement strand
CGACGTATTTCTTGATCCCGGCGATCGCCAGCGCACCGGCGGGTTCGAGCACCGAGCGGCAATCGTCGAAGACATCCTTCATGGCCGCGCAGATCTCGTCGGTCGTGACGGTCATGACCTCGTCGACGTACTGCCGCGCGATACGGAACGGCTCCTTGCCCGCCTGGCGCACGGCGACACCGTCCGCGAAAATACCGACCTGGGGCAGCTTTATACGCCGGCCATGCCGCAGCGCCTCGTACATGCAGGGTGCCTCGTCCGGTTCGACGCCGATCACCCGGGTGCCGGGGCGCAACGCCTTCACGGCAAGTGCGATTCCGGCAATCAGACCACCACCACCGACGGGCACGAATATGGCGTGTATTTCATCCTGGTGCTGGCGCAGGATTTCCAGTCCGATCGTACCCTGCCCGGCGATCACCTCCGGGTCGTCATAGGGATGAATGAACATCATGCCCTTCTCTTCAGCATACCCGGCTGCAAACTGGTAGGCCTCGTCGTAGGTGTCACCATGCAGCTTGATCTGTGCACCGTAGTCCCTGACCGCCTCGACCTTGATGGAAGGTGTGGTGCGCGGCATGACGATCAGCGCCTTCACGTCAAGGCAACGTGCAGCCAGCGCCACACCCTGTGCGTGGTTGCCGGCAGAGGCCGCGATCACCCCGCGCGCGCAATCCGCCTCGGACAATCCGGAAATCCTGTTGTAGGCGCCGCGCAGCTTGAACGAGTGCACCGGCTGCAGTTCCTCGCGCTTCATCCAGATCCGGTTGCCAAACCGGCGGGACAGCCGCGCGGCGGGTTCCAGCGGGGTTTCCACGGCCACCTCGTAGACACGGGCAGTACTGATCATTTGCAGATAATGTTCAAGCATGCCGCGTACAGTAGCAGGTCAACTCCGGCTTGCACAGATACCGGCACCCGCCTCCGTGGCACCCATGACATCCTTGCACGGCCCGGGTATTATCGGTGCCATTCCCGATTCGGAGCATCCGCATGACACAGGACGAAATGAAAAAAATGGCGGCCGAGGCGGCACTCGAATACGTAGTGCCCGGCACCATCATCGGCATCGGCACCGGCTCGACCGCCAATCACTTCATCGATTGCCTTGCCGGCATCAAGCACAGGATCGACGGCACGGTGGCGAGCTCGCGCGCCAGCGCCGAGCGGCTGGCCGCGCACGGCATCCCGGTCATGGACCTCAATGCCGCCGGCGAGCTGTCGGTCTACGTCGACGGCGCGGACGAATCCAACCACCACCTGCAACTGATCAAGGGCGGCGGCGGCGCACTGACACGCGAGAAAATCGTGGCGGCCTGCGCGGACAAGTTCATCTGCATCGCCGACGGCAGCAAGCTGGTCGACATACTCGGCACCTTCCCGCTGCCCGTCGAGGTCATCCCCATGGCACGCAGCATGGTGGCTCGCGAACTGGTCAAGCGTGGCGGGCAACCGGTCTGGCGCGAGGGATTCGTCACTGACAACGGCAACAATATCCTGGATGTGCACAACCTGCGCATTATGGAACCGGCCCGGCTGGAACAGGAGCTGAACAACATTCCGGGTGTGGTCACCAACGGCCTGTTTGCCCTGCGCCCGGCCGATGTGCTGCTGCTGGGCACCGCGGAGGGCGTGAACAAAATTACCTGACCGGGGGAACGCCGCCTCGCGCGATACAGCGATACACAAGCGCCGGGGAAAAGGCAGGTGCGTTTTATGCTTCGTGCCCGGTGCACGGAGTGCACCTTCCCCAACGGGTCGGCACCCAACAAACCGAAGATGCAGGGTGCGTTTCACGCACCATCCCCGGCGCACGTAGTGCACCGTACTGGATTCCGGCCTGCGCCGGAATGACAGTGGATACAATTGACAAGGGACAGGCCGTATTTCACTCTGTTTAAACCGGGTGACATCCTGCCTATAGGGTTGTTGTCTTTCCGTGTTCTTCCGTGGATTCCGTGGCCATTCTTCTTTTTCCCTTTCACCTTTCACGGTAATTTCAGCCTGAACCGGTGCGCGAAGTGCGCCCTGCAAGCGTTAACGAAAAAAGGGGCCCAAAGGGCCCCTTTTTCATGTTCCTGCCTGCTACAGCCAGATCAGAACTTGTGTTTCAGACCGAGCGAGGTCTGGTCTTTCTCGCCACCGCCGGCGCCCACGCCGTTGCATGCCGCCAGGCTCGAGGGTGCATCGCAATCGACCTGGCTGTGGCCAACATAGACCATGGTGTTCTTGCTGAAATCATGCATGACAGCCAGGGTCCAGGCCGTGTAATCGTTGTTGCTGTTATCTTCTTCTCCCATGCCGAAACCGAGATACGCCGTCATGCCGAACAGGGAAGCCGTGCCGGCCACGTGCCAGAGTGACTCCTCATCCGTACTGGAGTTCTGGTAATCCTCGTACTGGCCCATGACGCTGAACATGCCCATAGCGTACTTGCCGCCGACCTTCCAGGCATCCCGCTCACCGAAGGGACTTGTATTACTGCCATCATTGGTAACGTAGTCGGCAAACACCAGCAGGCCGCCGTTCTCGTAGCTGGCGCCGATACCGTAGGGGTTGTCATCTTCGCCGTCACCCTCGTTGTTATCGAGCGTGTAGTGGGCGACCAGCTGCACGCCGCTGTAGTTCGCACTGTCGAAGCGGAAGGTATTGGTGGCGCGACCCTGGGCCTCTTCACCGGCACCACTATGGAATTGCGGGGTCTGCAGACCGTGGGTACGACCCTGCAGCGCGGTGCGGTACAGCGGATCGATCATGGCACCGTGTGACTTGTAACCGGTGGAGATAGTGCCGATGCGGACCTTGCCGAAACTGCCGGACAGACCCAGCCACTGGTCACGGTCAGTGATCGCACCCGAGCCGCCACCTGAAACAGCGGTCACAACAGTGCCCGACAGGGTAAACG
>JBATJF010000378.1:0-23564 GCA_049668345.1 Gammaproteobacteria bacterium | reverse complement strand
TTGAACAGGACATCGGGCACGGCAGCTTGCCGCAGCGCGATGCGCCAGGCGCGCGACAGGTTGACCTGGAATACGTCACCCTCGACGATGTAGTCGTGGATACGTGCCACGGCATCGAGAAAGCGTTGCGGGTCATCCTCGTCCATGCGCCCGATAGCAACATCGCGCATGGCGACCGATGCTGTATGGGGCAGATGCGCGATATCACTGACAATGGTATCGATCACATCCTGACGGCCGGGCTCGGTGACGATCAGCGTGCGTTCCGCGGCATGGTCGTAAATCAGGGCGCCGGGAAAGCGCGTGGCGAAGGCTACCGGCAACGTGTCCGCCGGCGCAGGCAGGTGCAGCCGCGGTTCGATCTGACTCGCCAGTTCGTAGCCGAGATAGACAAACCAGCCACCGCTGAACGGCAGCCCGCCACCGTCGTAGTCGTCCTGTTCATGCTGCCACCAGCAATCCAGCCGGTCGAGAAAGTCGGCTGTATCCGCCCCGACAGGCGGGCCCTGCAGCTGTCCCGCGGCATCCAGCACCAGGCTGTCACCAGGGCAGGCGAACAGTATGTCATAGCGCCCGGGAGTTGCGCTCTGCAGCAGGTGGGGATAGCGCGCCGGTTTGGACTGGTGCAGCGCGAGGAGGTTTACCGACCGGCCGGCCTCTCTGATGATTGCAGCCATGGGCGCATACCACTCCGGTGATCAGCAGGTGTAAAAGTATGCGCGAGCGCCAGGCAGGCAGGGCTTGCCAGGCCGGAGAACCCGGCACAGGCCAGGCGCTCCGGCGTATGTTTCATTCCATGACGGCGTCAATGCTCCAGCCGACGGAACACCAGCGTACCGTTGGTGCCGCCAAAGCCGAACGAATTCGACAGGGCAATATCGATCTTCATATCACGCGCCGTATTGGGCACATAGTCCAGATCACAGGCCGGGTCAGGATTATCGAGATTGATGGTCGGCGGCGCGAGCTGGTCGCGCAGCGCCATGATGGTAAACACCGCCTCGACGCCACCTGCCGCGCCGAGCAGATGACCGGTCATCGACTTGGTGGAACTGATGGCAACCTTCCCGGCCTGCTCGCCGAAGGAGCGCTTGATGGCGAGTGTTTCCGCCACATCGCCGGCCGGTGTCGACGTACCGTGTGCGTTGATGTAGTCGACGGCATCGTGATTGATGCCGGCATCGCGCAACGCGGCATCCATGCACTGCGCCGGCCCCTCGCCGCCTTCCGACGGCTGGGTCATATGGAAGGCGTCGCCGCTCATGCCGAAGCCGGCGATTTCGCAGTAGATATCCGCACCGCGCCTGCGTGCATGCTCATATTCCTCCAGCACGAGAATGCCCGCACCGTCACTGAGCACGAAGCCATCGCGATCCCTGTCCCAGGGCCGGCTGGCCGCCTGCGGATCGTCGTTGCGGGTCGAGAGCGCACGCGCGGCGGCAAAGCCGCCGATACCGGTCGGACACGTGGTCATCTCCGCGCCTCCGGCAACCATGATGTCGGCATCGCCGTAGGCGATGGTGCGCGCCGCGACACCGATGTTGTGCGTCGACGTGGTGCATGCCGTGACGATGGCGATGTTCGGCCCCTTCATGCCGTACATGATCGAAAGGTTGCCGGCGATCATGTTGATGATATTGCCAGGCACGAAAAACGGCGAAATCTTGCGTGGACCGCCATCGAGGTAGTTCTGGTAGGCGATCTCGATACCGTGCAGACCGCCTATGCCGGACCCGATTGCAACGCCTGCACGCGCGGCGTTCTCCGGCGTGATCTCGATACCCGAGTCGGCGATCGCCTGGCAGGAAGCCGCGATACCATAGTGAATGAACGCACCCATGCGGCGCGCATCCTTGCCGTTGATGTATTGCGTGACATCGAAGTCACGTATTTCGCCGGCAAAGCGTACTGCAAAATCCGAAGCGTCGAAGTTGGCAATGGGGCCGATGCCGCTGTTGCCGGCGCGGATATTGTTCCAGGCGTCCCCGACGCTGTTACCAACAGGAGAGATGATACCCAGGCCGGTTACTACCACACGTCTCTTGGACAATGTACGACTCCACTATCGCCTGTTTGACTCCACATAAAAAAGCAAAAGGCCGCACCCGTCATGACGGTGCGGCCGGAATATCCATGGAACGGCTCAGCCCAGGTGAGCGTTAACGTAGTCAATCGCCTGCTGGACGGTAGTGATCTTTTCGGCTTCCTCGTCAGGAATCTCGCACTCGAATTCCTCTTCCAGCGCCATAACCAGCTCGACGGTATCCAGAGAATCTGCGCCAAGGTCATCGACGAATGAAGAGCTGTCGTTGACTTCTTCTTCCTTTACGCCCAACTGCTCAACGACAATCTTTTTGACGCGTTCATCAATCGTGCTCATTTCAGGTTGTTCCTCTCTGTTTTGTGGAGCGCAGCCGGGGCCGCGCCGGGTATTGTAGTGAATGGCCAACGCAACTTACAAGTCACAAGCCCCGGGTCAAATACGGATGATACGACGCGCCTGCGCCTGTTTTACAGTTTGCGCGAGGTGCAAATTATTTTTATATAATTAACAAACGCTTAATAGCCCTGCATCACACCGCACTGCGCAGGCAAAATACCCGGGGAAGCACTGATTGATTGAAATATTCCCGTCATTGAGCGCGTAGCGCGGCAATCTCAAGCTATGGAAGCAGTTTCCTGGAGATTGCTTCGTGACTTTGTTCCCCGGCAACGGCTCCATGCGTCGCCTAAGGCGCCTACTGTTGGTACTCTGCCTCCTGCATCCATGTAGTCGTGCATCCCTGCCGTCGTCGCAATGACGAATTAATCGGAGCCTCCCTAGTGCATGTACATGCCGCCATTCACGTGAATGGTCTCGCCGGTGATATAGCCGGCGTCACTGGATGCCAGGAATGCCACAGTATTGGCGATGTCCGACACATCACCGAGCCGGCCCAGCGCAATCTGGTCCAGCAGCGCTGCACGCTGCTCGTCCGGCAGTGCGCGCGTCATATCGGTGTCGATGAAGCCCGGTGCAACGGCATTGACGGTGATACCGCGTGAGCCGATCTCGCGTGCCAGCGACTTGGCAAAACCGATCACGCCGGCCTTGGTCGCGGCGTAGTTGGCCTGGCCGGGATTGCCGGTAGCACCGATCACCGAGGAGATCATGATGATGCGGCCGAAACGCGCCTTCATCATGCCCTTGAGGCAGGCACGGCACATGCGGAATGCCGCGGTCAGATTGGTTTCGATGACCTCGTCCCATTCCTCGTCCTTCATGCGCATCAGCAGGTTGTCACGCGTGATGCCGGCGTTGTTCACCAGGATGCCCGGCGAGCCGTATTTCTCTGTCACGTCCTTCACCAGCGCCGCGATGGAATCCTGATCGGTCACGTCCAGCACCTTGCCTTCGCCCCTGATACCCGCGCTGGACAGCGCCTCGCTGATGGCCTGCGCGCCACGCTCCGAAGTCGCGGTCCCGATTACGGTCGCACCGCGTCGGCCCAGCACTTCCGCAATGGCCTTGCCGATACCGCGGCTGGCCCCTGTCACGAGCGCGATCTGATTTTCGAACGACATGCTTCTCTCCACCCCTGGTTGCTATTCATTACCCGCCAGCGCCGCATCCAGCGAAACCGGGTCCAGCACAGTCGCATTGTTGATGGTCTTGTCGATGCGCTTGTTAAGTCCCGCCAGCACCTTGCCGGGACCGGCCTCGACGATGCGCGTGACACCCTGCGTGCGCATGGCCAGCACTGTCCTTACCCATTGCACCGGGCTGTATAGCTGGCGCTTGAGGTTCTCGCGGATGGCGGCCGGATCACTGTGCGGCCGGGCATCGACATTCTGGATCACCGGAATGGCCGGCGGGCTGATGTTCGCCCCGGCCAGGTGTGCCGCGAACAGTTCGGCTGCCGGTTCCATCAGGGCGCAGTGCGAGGGTACGCTCACCGGCAGAGTCACCGCACGTCTGGCACCGGCTGCCCTGGCCGCCTCCACTGCACGTTCCACGGCCGCGGCGTGACCGGCGATCACCACCTGCCCCGGCGAGTTGTAGTTGACCGGGCTGACGATCTCGCCGGCCGCAGTATCGGCACAGACCGCCGCGACGGCGTCGTCATCCAGGCCAAGAATCGCGGCCATGGCGCCGACACCGGACGGCACTGCATGTTGCATGCAGCGGCCGCGCTCGGCTACCAGCGCGATGGCGGCACCGAATTCCATGGCACCGGCACAGACCAGCGCGGTGTATTCCCCGAGGCTGTGACCGGCCATGACGGCCGGTAACGCGCCGCCGCGCACCTGCCACACCCGCCACACGGCCGCACCTGCCGCCAGCATAGCCGGCTGCGTACGGTCGGTCTGGTTGAGCTGTTCTTCCGGCCCGTGCTGCACCAGCGCCCAGAGGTCGTAACCGAGCACGTCACTGGCGGCTTCGAATGTTTCACTGACCTGCGGATATTCCCCTGCCAGCTCACCCAGCATGCCGACGGATTGCGAGCCCTGCCCGGGAAACACCATGGCGAGTGTCGAGTCTGTTGCTGAACTGTTCATAGAAATCAACCTGTCATTCTCGTCGCCTGGCTCTGCATGACCGGTGGCGATACCCTGTAAAACCATTCATCCGGGTTGCGGCATAAGGCGGCCGTTGCTGCTTCCGGCACGAACCGAGCGGGCGCAATTTATCTCAAATCGGATAAATTTTCATGGCCACCTGTCACCGGGGGTCTGTGCGGCCGCAGTCGGGCGACGATCGTCAGTACCTGACCAGTGCCGAACCCCAGGTGAAGCCGCCGCCGAACGCCTCCATCAGGAGCACCTCGCCACGCTTGATTCGACCGTCGCGGATGGCGGTATCCAGTGCCAGCGGCACCGAGGCCGCGGAGGTGTTGCCATGCTCGTCGACCGTCACCACCACGCGGTCCATCGACATCTTCAGTTTCTTGGCCGTCGCCTGGATGATGCGGATGTTTGCCTGGTGCGGGATCAGCCAGTCGACATCGGACTTTTCCATGTTGTTGGCCGCCAGCGTCTCGTCGACGATGCGACCCAGTGTGTTCACGGCCATCTTGAACACCTCATTGCCCTGCATCTGTATGTAGGCTTCGCCAGCCTGAACGTGTTCGTAGCCCTGGGAGATGCCGCTCGGCACGGTCAGCAGGTGTTCGTAGCTGCCGTCTGCATGCAGGTGCGTGGACAGGATGCCGGGTTCATCGCTGGCCTCCAGCACCACGGCCCCGGCGCCGTCACCGAACAGGATGGAGGTGCCCCGGTCATTCCAGTTGACGATGCGCGACAGCGTCTCGGCACCCACCACCAGCGCGCATTTCGCGTCACCGGTCTTGATGAACTTGTCCGCCACGCCCAGCGCATAGACAAACCCCGTGCACACGGCCTGGATGTCGAAGGCCGCGGTGCCGTGAATATCAAGCCGCTGCTGCAGGAGACAGGCGGTACTGGGAAACACACGGTCGGGCGTGGTGGTGGCGAATACGATCAGGTCGATCTGGCGCGGCGTCCTGCCCGCCGCCTCCATGGCGCGCGTGGCAGCGATCTCGGCCAGGTCGCAGGTGGTCTCGTCACCGGCCGCGATGTGGCGCTTGTAGATGCCGGTGCGCTCGCGTATCCAGCTGTCCGAGGTATCCATGATCTTTTCCAGGTCATGGTTGGTCAGGGTCTTTTCCGGCAGGTAACTGCCGGTGCCGGTGATGCGTGAATATTTCATATCGCTTCCTGTCTGCCTTCCTGCCAGGCATCGAGCTGCAGCCTGATCCGCTCCGGCACCTGCTCGCGCGCCGCCAGCACGGCCACCTTGATGGCATTGGCGTAGGCCAGCGCATCCGCGCCGCCGTGGCTCTTGATCACGATGCCGTTGAGTCCCAGCAGGCTGGCGCCGTTATAGCGGCGCGGATCGATCCTGCGGCGAAATGCCCTGAGCACCGGCATGGCGACCAGCGCGGCCATTCTGGTCAGAATGTTGCGGGTGAATTCCTGCTTGATAAAGCTGGCGATCATCTGTGCGACACCTTCACTGGTCTTGAGGGCGATGTTGCCGACGAAACCGTCACACACGATGACATCGAAGTTGCCCTTGTAGATATCGTCGCCCTCGGCAAAGCCGGCGTAGTTGAGTTGGCTGTCGGCGATCAGTTTCGCGGCGTGCTTGACCTGCTCGTTACCTTTCATCTCCTCTTCGCCGATGTTGAGCACGCCGATGGCGGGCCGCTCGTTGCCGTCCAGCGATTGCGCCAGCACCGATCCCATGACGGCAAACTGGAACAGGTGCTCCGCGTCGCACTCGACATTGGCGCCGAGATCGAGCATCCAGGTGTGCTGGCGTTGCGTGGGCAGGGCCGTGCAGATCGCCGGGCGGTCGATGCCGGGCAGCATTTTCAGCACGAAACGTGCCGTGGCCATGAGTGCGCCGGTATTGCCGGCGCTGACGCAGGCATGCGCCTCACCTTCCTTGACCAGGTTGATGGCGACGCGCATCGAGGAATCTTTCTTGTTGCGCAGCGCGTGGGACGGCGGTTCGTCCATGTCGACGCACTGGCTGGCATGCCGGATTTTCAGCCGCGGATTGTCCGCACAGCCGGCCTTTTGCAGGGCCTGTTGCAGGGTATCGCTGTCGCCGACCAGGATAAAGTCGGCATCGGGATGCTTGTCCAGTGCCAGCCTGGCGGCCGGCACCACGACGTCGCAGCCAATGTCGCCGCCCATGGCATCGAGCGCGATCGTTACCCGGCTATTCATGGCATGAGTGGCAAGCGGACGGCATCCATGCGTGCAGGACAGCTGATCCGGCGCCTTTGCGGATATGGAAATACCCGGTACAGTCAGCGCCGATCCTGTGCATGGACAGGACGATCAGTCCTGGTCTTTGGCGACAACCTTGCGACCGCGGTAGAAACCGTCGGCACTGATGTGATGACGCAGATGCGTCTCACCCGTGGTCGGCTCGATCGACAACGTTTTTGCAGTCAGCTTGTCGTGCGCGCGGCGCATGCCACGCTTCGACGGCGTCTTGCGATTTTGCTGTACGGCCATAGTCGTTACTCCTTCACTGCTGTTTCTGTTTCAATCCCGCCAGCACGGCAAACGGGTTTTCCCGCGTCTCGCTTTCCGGCGGCCGATAGGCTGTTACAAGTGCCTCGCACAGCTCATCTGCTCCATGCATGGGCACCAGCGGCAAGGCCAGTAACACCTCATCCGCGACAATCTCCGCAACCCGGGTCGGCTCGCTACCGACAAGCAGCGGTTCGTACCGTTCGTGCAGCATGCTGGCCGCCTCGTTGCTGCGCACGATGCCAAGGCGGAAGGCGATATCCAGCGGCATGCTCAGCGGCTTCAGGCAACGCTGGCACTGCAACTCGACAGCGCCCCGGATGGTGCCGGACAGGTAATGCGTGCCGTCGGGATCCTTGCCCAGATTGATATACACCTGCAGTTCACCGGCACCTGAATTCAGCACCGGCAGGACCCGCTCCAGGCTGGCCAGCGGAATACGGCCTTGCAGCACCCGTCCCGCATCGGCAGTCGCCAGCAGGTCGAGGCGCTCGGGCAAGTGGTCAATCATAACCCGCGAATACTACCCGGACACCCCGATACTGTCAAAAGATAAACCCTGAGAAAACGGCAATTCCCTGTCCCCCTCCGGCGGGGCCATACTATTGACAGGTGTCATGAAATTCCGTACTTAATCGGGTCACAGTCAGCACATGGAACCGCCGACACCCACATGACCCGGATCAGCGCTTGATCAAGAAAATCCTGATTGCCAACCGCGGCGAAATTGCCGTACGCATCATTCGCGCCTGCGCGGAGGCCGGCATCACCTCCGCCGCGATCTACGCGGACGCCGACAGCCATGCCCTGCACGTCAAGAAGGCTGACGAGGCCTATAACATCGGGCCGGAATCCATCGCCGGCTATCTGAACGCCCATCGCATCGTCAACCTGGCAATCGCCACCGGCTGCGACGCGGTACATCCCGGTTACGGCTTTCTGTCGGAAAATCCCCTGCTGGCGGAGATCTGCCAGCAGCGCAACGTCCGTTTCATCGGGCCGGATGCCGCGGTGATCCGCCAGATGGGCGACAAGATCGCCGCACGCCAGGCCATGCAGGCAGCAGGCATACCTGTGGTGCCGGGCAGCGACGGCAATCTCGCCAGCCTCGACGAGGCAGTGATTCTGGCCGCGCGAATCGGCTACCCGGTCATGCTCAAGGCCACCTCGGGCGGCGGCGGCCGCGGAATCCGGCGCTGCGACAACGAAATGCAGTTGCGCCGCAATTTCGAACGCGTGCTGTCGGAGGCCAGCAAGGCGTTCGGTTCGGCAGACATCTTCATGGAAAAATGCATTGAACGTCCTCGCCATATCGAGGTGCAGATCCTGGCCGATGCGCATGGCAACGTGGTGCACCTGTTCGAACGCGACTGCTCGATCCAGCGCCGCCACCAGAAACTGATCGAGATCGCACCTTCACCGCAGCTGGACGAGACGCAACGGCACTGGCTCGGCAAGACCGCGGTACGCGCCGCGCGCGCTGTCAACTATGAAAATGCCGGCACGGTGGAGTTTCTCCTCGACAGCGACGGGCAATTCTATTTCATGGAGATGAACACCCGCCTGCAGGTCGAACACACCGTCACCGAGACCATCACCGGCATCGATATCGTGCAGGAACAGTTCCGCATCGCCAACGGCCTGCCACTGACCTACTCGCAGGAGCAGATCGGGCGCCGCGGCTACGCCATGGAACTGCGCATTAACGCCGAGGATCCGAAGAACGATTTCCTGCCCAGCTTCGGCCGCATCACTCGCTACTTCGCCCCGGGCGGCCCGGGGGTGCGCACCGACGCGGCGATCTATACCGGTTACCAGATTCCACCCCACTACGACTCCATGTGCGCGAAACTGACCGTATGGGCGCTGACCTGGGAAGAGTTGCTCAGGCGCGCCAACCGCGCCCTGCTCGACACCGGCGTATACGGCGTCAAGACCACCATCCCGTACTACATGGAGATACTCAAGGTGCCTGAATTTCGCGAAGGCACGTTCGACACCGGATTTGTTGAGGCTCATCCCGAACTGGTAGGCTACACGACCAGCCGCCCGAATCGCGAACTGAGCGCCGCCATTACCGCCGCACTGTCCGCGCACCTGGGTCTGTAACGCAATCTATCAGGATAACCGTCACCCATGCCCAGCGTACAAATCACCGATGTCATCCTGCGCGACGCACACCAGTCGCTGATCGCCACGCGCATGCGCACTGCGGACATGTTGCCGGTCTGTGAGCAGCTGGACCGGATCGGCTACTGGTCACTGGAGGTCTGGGGTGGCGCCACTTTCGACGCCTGCCTGCGCTACCTCAAGGAAGATCCTTGGGAACGCCTGAAGCTGCTGCGCGCGGCCCTGCCCAATACGCGCCTGCAAATGCTGTTGCGCGGCCAGAACCTGCTCGGCTACCGGCACTACTCGGATGACGTGGTGCGCGCCTTCGTTGCACGCGCCGCGGACAACGGCATCGACGTGTTCCGCATCTTCGATGCCCTCAACGACACGCGCAACCTGCAAACTGCGGTCAAGGCCGTATTAGAGACCGGCAAGCACGCCCAGGGGACGATCTGCTACACCACCAGCCCGGTGCACAACACGCAGACCTTTGTCGATATGGCGCGGAAGCTCGAGGACATGGGCTGTGACAGCATCGCCATCAAGGACATGGCCGGCCTGCTCACGCCGATGGTTACGGCCGACCTCGTTATACAGCTGCGCCAGGCCACCACCCTGCCGCTGCACCTGCACTGCCATGCCACGGCGGGCACCGCCGAGATGTGCCTGCTCAAGGCAGTGGAAAACGGCTGCACGCATATCGACACCGCGATCTCGTCATTCTCCGGCAGCACCAGCCATGCCGCGACGGAGAGCCTGGTCGCCGCCCTGCGTGGCACGGACTTCGACACCGGGCTGGATCTGGAGGCATTGCAGGCAATCGCGCTCTATTTCCGCGAGGTGCGCAGGAAATACCGGCAATTCGAAAGCGACAACCACGACCCGGACACGCGCGTACAGGTGTTCCAGGTGCCGGGCGGCATGATCTCCAACCTGTATACACAACTGCGCGAACAGGGCGCACTCGCGCGCGTCGAAGAGGTGTTCGCCGAGATACCGCGCGTGCGCAAGGACCTGGGTTATCCACCGCTCGTAACGCCGACCTCGCAGATCATCGGCACCCAGGCGGTGCTCAATGTCCTGACCGGCAAGCGCTACAAGACCATCACCAACGAGGTAAAGCTGTACCTGCAGGGCCGCTACGGCCGT
Source organism: Gammaproteobacteria bacterium (assembly GCA_049668345.1). Lineage (GTDB taxonomy): Bacteria > Pseudomonadota > Gammaproteobacteria > UBA9214 > UBA9214 > UBA9214. Next base: position 13,253 of record JBATJF010000378.1, on the reverse strand, counting down.
CCGCCGGCAGAGATCGACCCCGCCGTGCGCCAGCAGGCGATCGGCAAGGAAAGCACCATCGACGTGCGCCCCGCGGACCTGCTTGAGGACGAGATGGACAAGCTGCGCGCTGCCGTCGGCGAACTGGCCGGCTGCGAGGAAGACATACTGAGCTACGCCATGTTCCCGGAGCTCGGCAAGGACTTCCTCACCAGCCGCAAGGCGGGCACGCTGACCCCTGAGCCGCTGGCCACTGTGAGCGACGCAAGCGACGGGAGCGGCGAGCGACGCGCCTGTCCGACCGAGTTCAAGGTGATCCTGCACGGCGAGCCCTACCATATCAAGATAACCGGCACCGGGCACCGCACGCTTGACAACCGTCCGTTCTACATGACGGTCGACGGCATCCCCGAAGAAGTGCTGGTGGAGACGCTGGACGAGATTCCGGCGGAAGGCGGCGCTCGCAAACGTGAACCGCACGCCTCCGGCAGCCAGCGCCCGAGCCCGACGCAACCCGGGCATGTCACCACCTCCATGCCAGGCACCATCATCGACGTACTGGTGAAGGTCGGCGACCAGGTCCTGGCCGGAACGCCGGTACTCATCACCGAGGCCATGAAGATGGAAACCGAGATCCAGGCACCGATTGCCGGGACGGTCACCGCCATCAACGTCACCAAGGGCGATGCCGTCAATCCCGACGAGACGCTCGTGGAAATCGGGGCGGACGACTAGCTGCCGCTGCGCATGCCATGACGGCCACTACACCGCCCCTGGTACTGGCGTCGACGTCACCGTTCCGCAAGCAGTTGCTGGCACGGCTGGGCATCGGTTTCCAGACCGTTGCGCCCGACGTCGACGAAACCGCCCTGCCCGGCGAGTCGCCCGTGGATCTGGTCACACGGCTGGCCGTGGCCAAGGCCCGCGCCGTCGGCAACACCCGGCAGGGCCTGATCATCGGCTCCGACCAGGTCGCCACCACCGGCAGCGACATCCTGGGCAAGCCCGGCAACCACGAGCGTGCAGCCGCACAACTGGCATACCTCTCCGGCAGGCGCGTAACCTTCCATACCGGCCTGTGCCTGCTGAACAGCGCAAACGGCGACCTGCAGACAGACGAGGTCCCCTACCATGTCGTGTTTCGCACCCTCGCCGCGGACCAGATCGAGCGCTACCTGCGTGCGGAACAGCCGTACAACTGCGCCGGCAGCTTCAAGTCGGAAGGGTTGGGTATCACCCTGTTCGAGCGCATGGAAGGCGAAGACCCGACCGCGCTGATCGGACTGCCACTGATCCGGCTGACGCGCATGCTGGCGCTGGCCGGGATCGATCTGCCATAGCCCGACGCGCCTGGGTGCCGATTGCGGCAAACCGCGCACAACCGGCGGATTCTCCACGCGGAAAGGGTTTCACACCTGGCCCCGTAATCCACACGGCCAGCCACCCCGCCAGACTGTTCCGGCAGCATGAGCGATCCAGGGCACACCGGTCGGCTTGTTGCTGTGGCTGTTTAATCAACCAGTTACCACGCCTATCTGGCCGCGCGTACCCGAATCACAACCATTTCCCGCCGCGCCGCGCGCCCCGTTACACATCCGCATGACAGTCTTCCGCGAGCCATCCCTGCGAGCGGCCTGCACGGCTTTCGCACATTCAAGTAAGCATCTGATTAGCCGACTGATTGAAGGTTGCAACCGTCAGTGTTACCACCCCGCGACAGCAGCGACAGCCACACCCGTTGAGTGACTACGGATAGTGACAGGGATGTGCCTCAGATCGTTTGTTTACAACGGCAGACAGGGAGTGTTGCGTGATCACCGAAGTAAAAACCAGCATCGAAGGCCTCGAAATCGGCATGTTTGTTTCCCGCCTGGATCGCCCCTGGCTGAAAACGCCCTTCACGTTGCAGGGAGTCCAGATTAAAACCAGAGACGATATCGAGAAACTGCGTAAATACTGCAATTACGTCTATGTCGACGTAGAAAAAGGCAGCACACCCGATCCGCGTTTCTGGGTTCTCAAGGAAGGCACGGGAAACCATCAGCAGCCGGCGAATGCACGCCGGCACAACAGGATACCGGTAAACGTACACAGCCGCGACGAGTTCAGCAAAGTACGGAAACAGCAATACTCGACGTCAACGCAGTTCACCAGCGAACTGGAAACAGCAAAAGACATCGTCAAGGAAATCAATACCGACCTGAAGCAGATGCTGACGAAACTGGAGCGCGGTGGCGAGCTGGACATAGCGGCTGTCCGAAAGGGCATTTCCGATATGACCGAGAGCATTATCAGAAATCCTTCCGCCATGATGTGGATCATCAGCCTCCGATCGCTGGACGATTATTCCTATTCACGGGCCCTCAGCACATCCGTATGGTGCGCAACCTTTGGCCGGCATCTCGGGCTGGAGAAATCATCGATCGAGAATCTTGCGCTCGGCGGACTATTGCTGGATATAGGCAAGACTGGCTTGCCACAGGAACTGCTGCATAAAAAAGGTCCGTTAAACCCGGAAGAATTCGGACAGATACAGACGCATGTTGATCTTGGCGTGAAAATTCTCGCGAATAGCAAGCAGCCTGGTTCCGGCGGCATCATTCCCATGGAGGCCTTGCAGATGGTCGCCACCCACCATGAGCGGGCGGACGGCAGCGGCTATCCGCAGAGCCTCGCGAACAACGAGATCCCGCTGTTCGGTCGAATCGCCGGCATTGTTGACAGCTACGATGCCATGAACAGCAGGCGTCCGCATCTTGATGCCGACGCGAAGCCCCCGCACGAGGCCATCGCCGAACTCTATGCGCTGCGCGGCGGGAAATTCCAGGCAGAACTGATCGAACACTTTATCCAGGCCGTCGGCCTGTACCCCACGGGATCACTGGTAGAACTGAGTACCGGCGAAGTGGGTGCAGTGGTCGCGATCAACGGACTGAGGCGCCTGCGGCCATCCGTCATCCTGCTGCTTGATAAAGACAAGGAGCCGCTGCCCCAGTTCGTCATGATGGATCTCTCCCAGGCAAGTGAAGACATTACCGTCGCGCACGGGCTGCCGGTCGGCGCCTATGGCGTGGACATGAATGAATTGTTCCTCTAACCCGCAGACCGCCACACCCCGAACCCATGACCGATACCGTCACCGGACTGCCCGACCGCCACCAGTTCATGAATATCCTGCGCGACGGGATCAACGAGGCGAATGAGCATAAAATCAATATTGCCCTGCTGGTGATCAAAATCGGCCGCCTCCGCCGGATCAACCACCTCTACGGCCATGGCGCCGGCGACCAGGTTCTGCACTCGGTTGCCCGGCTCCTGCAACAGGTGTGCCGGCAGGGGGATCGTGTCGCCAGGCTGGGAGATAATGAATTCGCCCTGCTGCTGTACAATATTGCCAACGAAGGACACGCGACACTCGCCGCCTTCAAAATCCAGCGCCTGCTCGACATCCCGATCGAACTCGACAACGAGAAGCTGGTGTGCAGCGCGCATATCGGCATCGCACTGTGCCCCGTGCATGGATCCGAGGCCGGCAACCTGCTCAAGGAGGCCCAGGCAGCCCTGGAGCAATCCATGCAGGCCGACCAGTTTTTTCATGTCGCGGACCGCCCGGAAGAATTGTGCATCCCGGATAACTGGGATATCGAAATCGAACTTGCCAGCGCGATCGAGAATTCGGAACTCTGCGTTTATTTCCAGCCCAAGATATCACTGGCCACCGGCAAACCGACAGGCGCCGAGGCACTGATTCGCTGGAACAGCCCGTCCCGCGGCCTGCTGTCTCCGAACATCTTTCTGCCTGTGGCCGAAGAGCTGGGGCTGATTAAATCGATCACGATCTGGATGCTCAATAGTGCATTGCGCCTGAGCAACGAGTGGACCGGACAATGGGGCAAGCAGGAAGTCTCGGTGAATATCCCGACCAAGCTGCTGGAGCATGTCGACTTCGTCGATCTGGTGCTGAGTTCCGAGGGACTGTGGCGAAACGGGAATATCACCCTGTGCCTGGAGGTGCTGGAACAGTATTTCGTGACCGATGCTGAAAACTGTTTTGCGAAACTGAAAGAGCTGCGCAACGAAGGCATCAGCATCTCGATCGATGATTTCGGCACCGGATATTCGAGCCTGTCGTATTTTCGGGATATTCCGGCGGATGAACTCAAGATCGACCGTTCGTTTGTTTCCGGCCTGCTGGAAGACAAGGCCAACGCCAATATCGTCGCGCTGATAATCGACCTGGCACACAAGTTCGGACTGACCGTGGTCGCGGAAGGTGTAGAAGACCGGCAGACACTGGCAGCAGTGCAGCAGTTGCAATGCGACAAGGTGCAGGGATACCTCATCGCCAAACCCATGCCCGCGCCGCAGTTCGGGAACTGGCTCCGGCAGTACCGGCCACCGGTATAACGAATTTCATGGCGTCATCAGCGCAGCTCGTGTAAAGCCCACCCGCTGCCCGGCCTTCACGGGCCGGGCGTGCGAACAACGATGGCATAATATCAATCGGCGCGCGGGTGCGCGCATCGGCTGCTACAGGCTGCTGTCCGGCATGAAGTGGCTGTCAGTATTTGACCGGCCCGCCGGCGTTGCTCGTAAAAGTCTCGCTCATGGCGCGCACCATGGCCACGCCGATGCGGTCGCTGATGCGCTTGATCAGGTCCGGCGCCTGCGTGTAGTCGACGATATCCTCGGCTCCGATCACGTCACGTGCGACCTTGCCGGCGCTGCCGATATGATCGGCCAGCCCCATATCGACGCTTTCAGCGCCCGTCCACACCAGGCCGCTGAACAGTTGCGCATCATCCTTCAGGCGTTCGCCGCGCCCGTCCCGGACGTCGTTCTTGAACTGCTCGTGGATACTGCCCAGCAGCAGCCTGACATGTTCGACATCCGATTCCCTGCTGGGCAGGAAGGGATCGAGAAAGCCCTTGTTCTCGCCGGCCGTGTACAGGCGGCGTTCGATGCCGAGTTTTTGCATGCCATCGACGAAACCGAAGCTGTCCATACGCACGCCGATGGAGCCCACGATACTGGCGTTGTCGACGTAGATTTCATCAGCCGCCGACACCACGTAGTAACAGCCGGAGGCACAGATATCGGTCACCACCGCATACAGCGGGATATCCGGATGCAATTCGCGCAGACGCTTGATCTCGTGATAGATGTAGGATGACTGCACCGGGCTGCCCCCCGGAGAGTTTGCCCGCAGGATCACCCCCTTGGTGTTTTCGCTGTCGAAGGCATCGCGCAGGCCGCCGATTACCGTGTCAGCGCTGGCCTCGGCGGTATCCGAGATCGGTCCCGACAGGTCCACCAGGGCGGTATGCTTGGTCGTGCCCTCGAGCAGTTCGGCCCAGTCCGTCGGCAGGTACAGGATCAGCAGCGCCAGCAGATACAGGGCCAGCAGGCACTTGAAAAAGATATTCCAGCGCCGCGCCCGGCGCTGCTCGTCCAGGGCCGAGAATGCCAGCCGGTTGACGACGTCCCGGTGCCAGCTGTCATCACCCCCGAGTCCCTTCTCCAGAGACTCGAAGTTCACATTGCCCCTGCGTTTGCTGCCGAATAGTCCCTTGTCTGACATACACTCACCCGCCCGGTTGAAAGCATCGTTTTACATTTCCCGCCGTGGACATCCACGCCGGCAGATCGGTCACACTGTCCAGGCACACCAGCGGCCCGTGCCGGTACAGGCGTTCCTCCGAATGCACACCGGAGCGCACCGCCACCTTGCCGGCCCCGGCATTGGTCGCCATCTCCATATCATACTCGGTATCGCCCACCATCAGCGTCTGCCGCGCGGCCATGCCCAGTTCGTCCATCAATTCCAGCAGCATGCGCGGATGCGGCTTGGAGGCCGTTTCATCCGCGCAACGCGTCGCATCGAAATACTCCGTCAGCCCGGTCTGTTCCAGCACCCTGATCAATCCGCGTCGCGCCTTGCCGGTCGCGACACCGAGCAGGAACTCCTGCTCGCGCAGCCTGTCGAGCATTTCGCGCGCACCCGCAAACAGGCTGGATCCGTCCGAGGCAAACCAGTGCCTGCGGTAGGCCTCCACGAAGGCCTGGCGGAAACGGTCGTCACGCCCGGGCACCAGGGCATCCACGGCCTCGCGCAGACCGAGACCGATCACGTTCTTGACGGTGTTGTCGCTCATGGGTGGCAGACCGAGATCGGCTATCGCGCCATGCAGGCAGGATACGATCTGCACCTCGGAGTCCATCAGGGTGCCGTCCCAGTCGAAGACGATGAATTGTATGTTGCCGGTCATGCGGATCGGGCCGTGGTTATGACGTTTGGAAAATACAGGTGTTGATTATGACGATTCAAGGCGGTCGAGAACAGTCTGCAGCGTGTGGTCGAGTGGCGCCTCGATGACGATTTCCTCATCGTTTGCGGGGTCGATGAACGTCAGGCGGCTTGCATGCAGGAACATGCGGCGCAGGCCGCGTTCACGCATCACCTGGTTGAACGTCCGGTCGCCGTATTTCTCGTCACCGGCCAGAGGGTGGCCGATGTGGGTGGCATGCACGCGGATCTGGTGGGTGCGCCCGGTCAGCAGCTCGACCTCAACCAGGGTCGCATCCGGATAGCGGACCAGCGGCGTGAACACCGACAGCGCCTGCTTGCCCTGGGTATCTACCTGCACCATGCGTTCGCCACCGCGCAGCTGGTTCCTGCGCAGCGGCACATCCACGGTGCGCGCACCGCCCTCCCAGTGGCCGGCCAGCAGGGCCACATAGATCTTTCGGACCGTTCCCGCGCGCAGCTGCTCGTGGAAGGCGCGCAGGAAACTGCGTCGCCTGGCCAGCAGCAGGCAACCCGAAGTCTCGCGATCGAGGCGGTGGGCGAGTTCGAGGAAGGGTGCATCCGGGCGCTCGGCGCGCAGCGCCTCGATCACGCCGAAGCTGAGGCCGCTGCCGCCGTGCACCGCCATGCCTGCCGGCTTGTTGATGACCAGGCAGCGCGCGTTTTCGAAAAGGATATACGGCGCCAGGCGCGGCGCGTGGCGGCCGGCCGGTGTGTTTTCGGCCGGCTCCGCCACCCGTACCGGCGGGATGCGTACGTTATCGCCCGCACAGACCCTGTAACGCGCCTGGATGCGACCGCTGTTCACGCGCACCTCGCCTCGGCGCAGGATACGGTAGATATGGCTCTTCGGCACGCCCTTGAGATGACGTGCCAGGAAGTTGTCGATGCGCTGCCCTGCCTCGTCGTCACTGACGCTGACCATGCGGACGCTCGGGCGGTTGCCGGTATCGGATTGTGTCATGTCATGTCGCAGGGTCTGTGGTTCCAACCGGAAATTGTACAGGGAATCACCTGTTTGTATCAGCTGAAGTTGTTTGCGGGCGCCCTGTAACATTGCTATAGTGCAACTTCGGCGAAGGCTACGGGCCGGCAGCACTCCTGCCCGGCGGTTGCCGAGGTATCCTGTATATTTCTGGTGATGGTGGGCGCAATTCCGGCCAGGCATCTCCATAGTTGTTCAGCATAATGCTGTAGAAATCCTGATTAATGACAATCGCTCCCATGGAATACGTACAACTACTGTTCGTCACGTACAGTCTGGCACTGCTGGCGGGTATTGCGATACCCCGTACCGGTTGGCTGCGTGTCGCGGTACCGGCCAGCCGGCCGGTGAGGTTGCGGCGTGACCGGGTCGAGCGCAACAGAGACAAAAAACATGAAAAGAATGCTTATCAACACCACGCAGCCCGAAGAATTGCGTGTTGCCATGGTGGATGGCCAGAAACTCTACGACCTTGATATAGAAGTCCCCGCCCGCGGGCAGAAGAAGTCCAATGTCTACAAGGGAAAGATAACCCGCATCGAGCCCAGTCTCGAGGCGGCCTTCATCGATTACGGCGGCAACCGGCACGGCTTCCTGCCGCTGAAGGAAATCGCACGCAACTATTTCAGTGAATCCGCACGCGAGGCCGGTGGTCGGCTCAGCATCAAGGATGCCCTGCACGAAGGCCAGGAACTGGTGGTGCAGGTCGAAAAGGAAGAGCGCGGTAACAAGGGCGCCGCCCTGACCACCTTCATCAGCCTGGCCGGCCGCTACATGGTGCTGATGCCCAACAATCCGCGCGCCGGTGGCGTGTCACGGCGCATCCAGGGCGAGGACCGCGACCTGGTGCGTGAGGCCATGACCGCCATGAACATCCCGGAGGGCATGGGCGTGATCGTGCGGACCGCCGGCATCGGGCGCAGCAGCGAGGAACTGCAGTGGGACCTCGACTACCTGACCCACCTGTGGAGCGTCATCGAGAGCGCGGCCACCGAACGCCCCGCCCCGTTCCTGGTGTACCAGGAAAGCAACGTCATCATCCGCGCCCTGCGCGACTACCTGCGCAACGATGTTGCCGAAATCCTCATCGACAGCAAGGAAGTCATCGAGACGGCCCGGGAATTCATGGAACGGGTGATGCCGCACAACCTGAGCAAGCTGAAGCTTTACCAGGAAACCATCCCCCTGTTCAACCGCTTCCAGATCGAGTCCCAGATCGAGTCCGCCTTCAAGCGCGAGGTGCGCCTGCCATCCGGTGGCGCGGTGGTCATCGACCACACCGAGGCACTGATCGCCATCGATGTGAACTCGGCGCGTGCCACCAAGGGCGGCGATATCGAGGAAACCGCCCTGAATACCAACCTGGAGGCGGCCGACGAAGTCGCACGCCAGCTGCGCATCCGTGATCTCGGTGGCCTGGTGGTGATCGATTTCATCGACATGCAGCCGGCGCGCAACTTGCGAGAAGTGGAGAACCGTCTGCGCGATGCCCTCAAGCTGGACCGCGCGCGGGTTCAGATCGGCCGCATCTCGCGCTTCGGCCTGCTGGAGATGTCACGCCAGCGCCTGCGGCCGTCGCTCGGCGAATCCAGCCAGATCGTCTGCCCCCGCTGCACCGGCCAGGGCACCATTCGCGGTGTCGAATCACTGTCGCTGTCCGTACTGCGCGTGATCGAGGAAGAGGTTATGAAGGACAACACGGCACGCGTGATCGCACACGTCCCGGTCGATGTCGGCACCTTCCTGCTCAACGAAAAGCGCGACCTGCTGGCGATGCTGGAGGCACGTCACAAGATCGCTGTCATGCTGATCCCGACACCGGCACTGGAAACACCGAATTTCGATATCCAGCGTATCCGCGCCGACGAGGTCGGCACCGGACGGCAACAGGCCAGTTACGACCTGGCGTTGACGCGTGAGGACGTCGAGGCTCAGGCGCCGTTTGAGGAGGTACGGGCGGAAGCGGAAGTCCCCGCCGTGCAGTCCGTGGCGCCGCCAACCCCCGCACCTGCTCCCGCCCCGGTACCGGCTGCACCCGGGGCAGACGCGAAACCCGGCCTGCTGAAACGGGTGTTCGGCAGCCTGTTCGGCAGCGGCGGTGATACGGAACAGCCGAAGCAAGTCGTCCAGCGCGAAACGGAACGCAGCCGCCCGGTCACCCGTCAGCGTGAGGGCGGCCGCGATGGCAATCGTAGCGTCAGCAGCCGGCGCAGTACCGGCCGGCGTCAGGATGAACGTCAGGGCAGCCGCACCACTCGCCAGGGCAAGACCGCCCAGGCACGCCAGGGCGACACCCGGAAAACCGCGCAACCTGCAGACAAGCCGGATGTAAAAGCCGCAGAGCCAGGCAGTCCCGCGCAGGACGACAGCCAGACGACCCCGCGACGCAGTCCCCGGCGCGGGCGCCGTGGCGGGCGCCGGCGCAGTGCACAAAACCGCACCCAGGATAACGCAACGGACAACGCGCCTGCGGCGAGTGATTCGAACGAAAAGACTTCAACCGGCGCCGACGATGGCAAGCAGACATCGGGCACTGCAGCGGCCGCCAACGGCAGTGGCAACACGCGCGAGACATCCGGGACCAGCATTGCTGATGCCAGCACCACGTCACCGGCAACCGGGGCCGCGAAGAAACCGGTCGGCGACGCACCCGCAGCCAGGGAACAGTCGCAGCCGAAACCACCGGCCGCACGCAGCGACGGCGGCGATTCCGGCGCGCCTCCCGAACAACCCAAGGACAAGGTAGCCGCCGAATAACGGCCGGGTGTCAGATTCCGTGCTGCTTGCGGATGTTCGCCAGCAAGCCGCTTGATGCCGCATCGATCAGGTCCAGCACCCGTTCGAAGCCGGTCGTGCCGCCATAGTAGGGATCGGGGACGTCACGGGTTCCCAGTTCGGGGGCGAAATCCAGGAACAGGTGCAGCCTGGAACGCTGTTCAGGCAGGCACAGGCTCGCGAGATCCTCGTAATTGCTCTGGTCCATTGCCAGCACATAGTCGAATACCTCGAAATCCGCCTCCTGCACCCGGCGTGCCTTCTGACTGGACAGGTCGATGCCGCGGCGCAGCGCGGCGGCGCTCGCCCGGCTGTCCGGCGGCTCACCGACATGATAGGCATGGGTGCCGGCCGAATCGATCAGTATGACATCGGACAGCTTCGTCTCCTCGACATGCCGCGTGAACACACCCTGCGCTGTCGGCGAACGACAGATATTACCCATGCAGACGAACAGGACTTTTACCGTTTCCATAGCGCGTAATATACAGGAGTTTGAAAAACTGTTTGAGCGATGAACGTCCGTCAGCCATTCGACAATCTGAGATAGGGCCACTCCTTGCTGGCGTGCTGCTCCATCAGGCCGACCAGTTCGACATGGCCTTGCTGCTCGGCGAGCTGCCGTGCCGTCTGTCCCGCATTGTTTCTGATACCGGTATTGGCCCGGTACTTCAGCAACACCGATACGACCGCGCCATGCCCGGCCCGTGCTGCCAGATGCAGGGCCGTTTCATGCCTTGAAGTCAGTGCGTCAACACTGGCGCCGTAGCGAATCAACGCCTCGCAGATTTCACTGTATCCCTGCAACGCGGCGAGTTGCAGCGGACTGTAACCGACCGCCTGATCGGTTGCGTTTAAATCGGCCCCGCCCTCCAGCAACATCCAGGTCATGCCCATGTCGCCGCGCATGACTGCAAGGTGCAAGGGCGTTTCGCCGGCGGCATTGCCCTGGTTCAGGTCCTGCCCCTGCTCGATGAGTTGCTGCACCAGAACCGGTTCGCCCCGGGACACGGCCAGGCCAAGCTCGGTCGACCCTGTCGGCACCGGGCTCCCGCGCAACATCCGCACGGCGATGAAGATCAGATACGGGAAGCTCACGGCAACCAGCCACAGCGGCTGCTGCGGGCCGGTGACGACATCCAGGTAAGTCTCCCGCAATGTCCCGAATTCCATACCGGGGACGGTCAGGGCACCCTGACTGCCCAGCCACCAGAATACCGGCGGCACCAAAAGACAGCCGGCTATAATCCACAACACCAGGTAGAGTAATTCCCTTACGAAGATTTTCATGGATAATCCAGAGTCATTGAAATGTTACCAAGTTATTGATTAACAGTGCATCAATTCATCACCACACGCGACCTTGTGACACCGGCAAGCACTCCGCCGCCCCCGCAAACCACCCGTCCGGGAGGGGTAGCGTGCCGCTTATGGCCGGCGACGGGCATCTCCTATTATGACACCATCCGCTTAACATACTATGATGCACGCGCCCGAAGATGCGCGTTACAGTGACAGCCAGAGCCGGCTCCAGGATAACAATGGCGATAAATAAACAGCATTTCTGGATTGACCGTGAACACGATCGGATCACCACCGAGATCAGCTGCCAGGTGTGCCCGGCCGGCGGGAACAGAAACACCGCCATCATCATCAATCTGTCGGCCGGTGGCCTGAAATTCACCTGCAACCGCGCAGTGTTCAACCAGCTGCTGCCGGAAGACCAGAGGATCCCCGGCCAGGTCAGTGGTGTCGAAATCGAGATACAATTCCAGTTGCGAGTCGCGGGCAGAAAGAAACCCCTGACGGTCCGGGCGCAGGCCCGGCTCATTTATACCGAACGTCTGGCCCAGGACAGTTTTACGCTCGGCGCCCAGTTCATTGCCTTGCGCGAAACCGAAATCCGCGGCATCGAAAACTACATGCAACAAATCAACGCACAGAGCACGCGGCTTTAGCGGCACACCTGCGGCACTCACCCGGCGTCAGCCATCAGGCCCTCGACCCGCTGCAGGTCGTCATGGGTATCGACGCCGGGACCGGGCATCTGCGCGGCGATACTGACGTGGATCTTCATGCCGTGCCACAGGACGCGCAACTGTTCAAGCTTCTCCAGTTGTTCGCAGGGGGCGGGCTCGAGCTGGCGGTAACGGCCAAGAAAGCCGGCCCGGTATCCATACAGACCGATGTGACGCAAGCCTTCGGCACTCTCGCCCGCAGCCGCATCACGCACGAACGGAATAGGTGCGCGGCTGAAATACAGGGCATAGCCTTCCCGGTCGAGCACAACCTTCACCACATTCGGGTCATTCAGCATGGCTGGCGATGCAAGCGGATAGGCCAGCGTCGCCATGGCGGCCTCCGGATAAGCGGCAAGATCGTCCGCGACCTGCCGTATCAGCGCCGGCTCGATCAGTGGCTCGTCACCCTGCACGTTCACCACGATGCTGTCCGCGGACCAGCCATGCAGTTCGACCACCTCCGCGAGACGTTCGGTGCCTGATGCGTGATCGACCGCGGTCATGCACACGGGTGCGCCGAACCCGGCTGCGGCCTGCGCGATGCGTTCGTCATCCGTGGCAATCACAACATCGCTGGCACCGCACGCCAGCACCCGCTCGTAAACGTGCTGCAGCATGGGACGCCCGGCGATCAGCATCAGCGGCTTGCCGGGCAGCCGGGTCGAGGCATAGCGCGCAGGTATGATGACCCTGAATCCGGTGCCGGCCATGCGGGTAATTCAGACTTCCTCGTCAGCGGCGAGTTGCCTGGCCTCGTCGACCAGCATGACGGGTATATCATTCCTGATCGGGTACGCCAGCCGGTCGACCTTGCATACCAGTTCCTGTTCGTCCTTTCGATAAAGCAGTGCCCCCTTGCAAACAGGGCAGGCAAGAATATCCAGCAATTTTCTATCCATACTGAACTCCAGGTGACAAATCCGCGCCTGCGGCGCAGGCCTCCGCGCGACAACCGCGCGACTCCAGCAACGCATTCAACCGCGCCTGGAAATCCCTCGACATTTCGGCCCTGACAGGAACATACCATTCGTTGCCGCTGGCAAAGCGGCGGCACTTGACAGCATCCTTCGCCGTCATGAGGACCGGCGCATCATCATCAAAACGCAGATCACCGGCCCGGTAGCGATGATGGTCCGGAAATGCATGCGCCTCGACGTGACGGACAACCTGGCGCAGCGACTGGAAA
>JBATJF010000377.1:0-12137 GCA_049668345.1 Gammaproteobacteria bacterium | reverse complement strand
ATTACGGGCATAGCCCGGGTCGAGAGGCTGGCCTGGGCCATGCAGGAGGTACGAGTCCATGGATGGACTCGGTAGAGCAAAGCAGGAGAAGGTGAGATCGCGCAGCGATCGGGAGGCTGACCTGGGCCATGCCAGAGCCGAGAGCAACGCGTGGAGCAGTTGCCGGGGACAGGTGCGGCTGGACGCCACTGTGGAACGAAAGTCATAGCCGTAACCATGACCTGAGTGAAAAGGACGCTCCCGGCGGTCGCTACGGGCATCCTGCCCTCTCACGACACTTGTGCATCCCTGCACATCGTCCTGCCAACCGGCGACGATGGACAGGAGTCCGAGTGTCGCGAAGCACAGGGATGTGCGAGAGCGACCACTTGAACATCCCTGTTCATCGCAAGTCCAGGCGTACCTGGACCAGCCAGGACCCGGACAGGGTGTGGTCCGACAACAAACTGCGGCCATGGAGTTTACTGGATCATCGATGCGACTTATCCGTGTACAGATGATTATATGCAGGCCCGCAACCGACTGGTGCAATATGCGGGCTAATCCATGACGACCACGGCAACAGCACGCCTGCCGGTCGTCATCCTCATTTCCGGGCGTGGCAGCAACCTCGATGCCCTTGTCAGTTGCGCAGCCAGCGGCGTGCTGGCCATCGACATCCGCGCCGTGATCAGCAACCGTCCGGACGCCGCCGGATTGCGTGTCGCACAGGCCGCCGGTATTCCCGCCGAGGTCGTCGATCACACCGCCTATGCCGACCGCACGGCGTTCGAGCGAGCCCTGCAGTCACGTATCGACGCCTGCCGGCCGGGGCTGGTGGTACTGGCCGGCTTCATGCGCCTGCTGACAGCCGGATTCGTCGCGCACTATCATGGGCGCATGCTGAATATCCATCCCTCGCTGCTGCCGGCATTGCCCGGCCTGGACACCCACCGGCGCGCGCTTGAGGCCGGCCTGACCGAACACGGCGCCAGCGTGCACTTCGTCACTGCGGAAATGGATGGCGGGCCGGTACTGCTGCAGGCGCGCGTACCGGTCCGGGAGCACGATACCCCCGCCGCGCTCGCCGACCGTGTCCTGGCGCAGGAACACAGGATGTATCCGCTGGCGATCGATTGGTTTGCCGGCGGGCGAATTTTTCTTGATGAAAGCGGTCAGATCATTTTCGATGGCAATCCTTTGACACACCCGAGAGACTTCGCCAGGGAGAAACCGCTGCCATGCTGAAAGCAATCCTTGCTGCCGCCCTGCTGCTCGCGGTAACACTGCCGGCCGCCGGTGTCCAGGCCAGTGTCGTCATGCCTGCATTCAAGGCCAGTTACGAACTCTCGCGCGGCTCGATGAAAATCGGCAACTCGACCATCGAACTCTCGACCGGCGCCAACGGCAGCTATACCTACAAGGCGCGCAGCTGGCCGGTGCGCTGGGTTGCCTGGTTCCTGAAGGACAAGCTGTACGAGACCAGCCGCGGCAAGATCACCGCTGCCGGAATACGCCCTGACACCTATACGTACCAGCGCACCGGTGGACGGAAAGAGCGCGAGGCCAACCTGACATTCAACTGGAAAGACATGCGTGTGCAGAATGATGTCGAGGACAGCAAGTGGGAAATGGACATCCCGGCCGGCACCCTGGACAAGCTGGTCTCGCAACTCGGCATGATGCATGCGCTCGCCAGCGGCGATACCGACATCACCTTCAACATCGCCGATGGCGGCAAGCTCAAGGAGTACCGCTTCAAGGTGGTCGGCGAGGAAACCCTGGAAACGCCGGCCGGCATGTTCGAGACTGTCAAGATCACCCGGCTGCGCGAGGATAACAAGCGCGAGACCTTTATCTGGTGTGCGCCGTCGTTGCACTACCTCCCGGTGCGCATCTGGCAGCGCGAAAAAGACGACGCCGAATACCAGAGCGACCTGGAAAATTTCAGTGCCTCGCTGAGGACATCAAGCGATAATCGGTAGGATCATTCCATGGCAGCGGCGCGCGTATCGTTAAAGTCGCCGGTGCCACGGTTCCGTTTACCCCGTTAGAGCATTCACAACAAGCCCATGAAACACTTTCGACACATCCTGATCATCATCCTGCTCGCGCTGGTCGCACTGCCCCTGCTGAACGGCTGCGGACTGACCGGCGGCACGCGCCCGTATGCGGCAGCCGAAGACACACAGCCGCGCGAGGTCGAACTGTTTTTTGTGACCAACCGGGCACCGGATGGCGACGGCGGCCTGTTCTTCAGCGGCGCGCGCGGCGACCTGAGCTACGGCATCTCTAACATCGGCATCCCCCCCGGCCACGTCATGGGACAACACGAGCAACCCTCGCTGCTCCGGCTGGAAATGACGCCCGACGAGACAAAACACATACGGCTGCAGCAGGTCCTGTCGCTGACGCGTGACGAGTTCGCGAGCCGGCTCGGCACGGCCATCGATGCCAGCGCGGGCGGCAAGCTGATGATTTTCGTGCACGGGTACAACGAGGACTTCCCCTCCGTCAGCAAGCGGGTGGCGCAGTTCGCCAGTGACATGAAATTCTCGGGTCCGGTGGTACTGTTCAGCTGGCCGTCGCAGGGCAGCCTGACCGGCTACACCGTGGACGAGACCAATGCCGAGTGGGCGCAGGCGGATTTTGTCCGGCTGATGGGCGAGCTGTTCGACTACGTCCCGGTCAGGAACATCTACCTGGTCGGTCACAGCATGGGCAACCGCATCATTGGCCGCGCCATGACCTCGCTCGCCAGCGACCGCCTGGAAAGTGACATGCTGCTGTTTCGCGAAATCATCATGATCGCGCCGGACATCGATGCCGAGGTGTTCCGCATCGACATGGCCCCGCGCCTGGCGCGCACCGGCATCCACGTCACGCTGTACGCCTCGTCCAAGGACCGTGCGCTGATGGCTTCCAAGGCCTTCCACGGCTACTCGCGCGCGGGCGAATCGGGCGCCGGCCTGGTCGTGGTGGACGGCGTGGAAACCATCGATGCCAGCGAGGTCACGGGTGGCCTGCTGGGTCACTCCTATTTCGCCGAGGATCGCCGCATCATGGAAGACATTTTCGCCCTGCTGCAGACCGGCCAGCGCGCCGATCAGCGCTTTGGATTGCAGGCCGTGGACACCCCGCTGGGACGCCACTGGACACTGCGGAAGTAATTCTCGGGAATGCGCTGTCTAATGTGTATAACTGTAATTTTAAAACTGTCAGGCTTGTCAGGTGCGCTTTTTTTATCAGGCAAGAGTGATTAGAGTCACCAGCCGGCAGCACCGGCGGACAGTATAATCTGACCACATGCATTTAACTGGAATGTCAAAAGAGGAACCGTCATGAAAGGTAAAATTATCACTTCAATCGCGCTCGCCACCACGCTTGCCGTCACCGGCTGCGCTACCTACCAGGGCCCGCAGGAACAGACCGGCATGGTCATCGGCGGTATCCTCGGCGGTGTGCTGGGCAACCAGGTGGGCGGCGGGCATGGCCGTACGGCCGCCATCATTGCCGGCACGCTGGCCGGCGCCGCGATCGGCGGTGCGATCGGCCACAATATGGACGCCAACGACCGCGCCCGGGTCAGCCAGTCACTGGAGACGGTGCGCACCGGCGTCCCCTCTCGCTGGCACAACCCGGATACGGGCAACGACTACACGATGGTACCGACCAGCACCTATGAGAGCGCCAGCGGGCCATGCCGCGAGTACACCATCGATGCCGTGATCGGCGGCCGCAAGGAAAAGGTCTACGGCACCGCCTGCCGGCAGCCGGACGGCAGCTGGCGCGTACAGGGCTAGCCGCTGACCTGCGTGAACGGCAGGGCGTGTTACGCCCCGCCGTTTTTTTCGCCTCGCAGGCCGCGGGCCACGTGTGCTCCTGCCCGGTGCAGCTAGTCGGGTGTAGGAGCGCTTCGCAAGCGCGAGGTCTTTTCGAAAAGATCGCGGATGAGATCCGCTCCTACAGGTGCGTCTATTGGGCGCAGGAGCGCTTCGCAAGCACGAGGTTTTTTCCTGACGTCCTTGCGTGACGTGGTCCGCTATTCGATGCCCAGCGTCGCCGCGATGGCGTCGGCAATGTCCTCCGCATAGAGGTCGCGGAAGAAGTGGTCCGCGCCATCAATGACCACCAGCGTCACAGCCTCGTCATCGGCGATCGGCTCGACCTTGTCGATCAGCCCCTTGACCACGGTGTCCTCACTGCCGGCAAACACCGTGACCGGTGCCTTGATCTGCGGAATCAGCCGCGGCGTATCCATGTTCTCGTCCGGCGCATGGTAGGACAGGAAGGATTCCGCTCTGGCGCGGGTGTTCTCGCAGTAGAGAAAATCGATGTCGTCCATCAGCTCCGCACCCTTGTCGGCAGCGACCATCTGCTGCGCCTTTGTCAGCAAGGGGAACAGGTCGGCATCGAAACGCTTTTTGTAACCCTGCGTTTCGCTGTCCGCGTCCCAGGTCTGCGGCGCGACGAGGAACACCGCGGTGATGACCGGGTCGTCGCTGGCAGCGGCAAAGCGCGCGGTCTGGTTGCCGCCGCGGGAATGGCCGAGCAATGCAACCTGTTTGGCGCCCTGCGCCTTCAGCCAGCCGAGCCATGCCCCGATCTCGCCGACCGCATCGGTATGCCTGTGCGTGTGCGGGGTGGCGCAGTCGTACATTGCCGCGTCACGGTTATCCAGGCCGAGGCCAAGATTGATCGCCAGCGAGCTGACGCCGCGCTCGGTGAGCAGTTCCTGCAGACCGGCCATGATTTCCATGCCGCGGTGCCCGAGCGTGCCATGCGTCATCAGCACCACGGGACCGGCCGGCCAGCTCGACCCGGCCTGCTCCAGGTTGGCGTTGAGCGTCACACCGTTGTGCGACAGGGTAATGACTTCGGCAGACGCGGCGGACGCCAGACCAAAACTCAATAGCAGAATGATGAACAGATTACGCATGTTGAACTCCTCGCGTGTCGGTGCCTGTTATCAGCGACCCAGCCGGGCCGTGTATAGGAGATAGGGTAGGACTATGCAGGCGGGAGATCAATGACCGGCCGGACAAACCCCGGATTGCGCTTTTCCTGACAACACGCGTCGATATAGAGGGATACATTAAATCCGGCAAGCCGCCTGCCGCATCAACCGGGGCTACTGACCGGCCACTGCCGTCTGCCCCAGCCACTCACGATGGGCACCGAATTCACGGGGTGACAAATACTGCAGGAGATCCTTGCCGTGCGCATTGAGAACCAGGTCCAGCCCCAGCGCCGGATAGAGCCAGTGTTGTTGCCGGTCATCGGCGTGCACGACCTCGGCCGGCGCACCGAACCGGGCCTGCGCAATGGCCTCGTCCAGGTTGAGCGTTGGCACAAAGGTGATGACCCTGACAGGTGCCGCGTAGGCAGCCGGCAGGTCATCGGGATGCAGGTGGTAGCGGCGCGTGCCGCCGTCCTGGAACGCCCGTGCGCGCAATGCCAGCAGCGTGTCCGCCGCGACATCCAGCACCAGGATCAGGCGGCCCGTGATCGGCCCGGCCGTGTAGTGGCTGTAATAGGCCTCCAGTGTGCCGGCCTCCTGCGGCGGCGCGATGATCGCCAGGTCCAGGTCAGCGCCCATCCGCACCATGGCCTCGCCCAGCGTGGTCTGGCCAGGCGTGATGCCGAACACCCGCGTATCCCCGCCCGGCAGCTGCTCGATCTGCCAGGGCAGGCCGGTCACGGGTGCATCGCCGGACGGGTCGCTGCGTTGTTCGCCGGTGTTGAGAAACAGCAGGCCGGCCACGACCAGAGTCGCGACCAGCAGGCCCAGGAAATATTTCATGTGTGTGTCACTGCATGTTCTGTAACGATAATTTGCAGGGCGGAGTATAGCGAACCCGCCCGCCAGCAGGCGGATGTTTGTCCGGATGCAGTACGCTCCGGCACGCCAGCCGCAAGCCACGGGCGCGCCCGGGATCACCCGGCTGGCAGCCTGCCCTGCCCCGCGCCAACCCTGCCCCAGCGCCGTTTTATCCGAAAAAGGCATGCCACCGGGCATGCAAACCGTTACACTACGCAGCCTTTCAGACTTTGACCCGGCTGTTGATGGACCCGGACTTTCGGGGTACACCACCCGGGTCCCGGCGTTCCACGCCGGCCGCTTTTTTCCCAGGTACTGCACATGACCACCGACACGGTAACCGCGTTCAATCAACTCGCGCTGAACAAACCCATTCTCCAGATACTGGACGAGGTGGGCTATGAAACCCCCTCGCCCATCCAGGCGCAAACGATCCCGTTGCTGCTGGCCGGCAGGGACCTGGTGGGCCAGGCACAGACCGGCACCGGCAAGACCGCGGCCTTCGCCCTGCCGATCCTGAACAGGCTCGAGTTAAAGCAAAAAGACCCGCAGGTACTGGTGCTGGTGCCGACCCGTGAACTGGCCATCCAGGTGGCCGAGGCATTCCAGAAATACGCCACGCACCTGAAAGGCTTTCATGTCCTGCCGATTTACGGTGGCCAGGATTACCGTGTACAGATCCGCGCCCTGCAGCGTGGTGTGCACGTGGTGGTGGGCACGCCCGGACGCGTGATGGACCATATGCGCCGCGGCACCCTGAAACTCGACATGCTGCGCACCCTGGTGCTGGATGAAGGCGATGAAATGCTGCGCATGGGCTTCATCGATGACGTGGAGTGGATCCTCGAACAGACGCCGCCCGGCCGGCAGGTCGCCCTGTTCTCGGCCACCATGCCGCAGCAGATCCGCCGCATCGCCACCCGCCACCTGAAAGATCCCGCGGAAATCACCATCAAGGTGAAAACCACCACGGCCGAGACCATTCGCCAGCGCTACTGGCCGGTGAGCGGCGTGCACAAGCTGGACGCCCTGACCCGCATCCTCGAGGCCGAACCCTTCGATGCCATGCTGGTGTTCGTGCGCACCAGGATCGCGACGGTCGAGCTCGCGGAAAAACTGGAGGCGCGTGGCTACGCCGCGGCGGCGCTCAGTGGCGATATCCCGCAGGCCCAGCGCGAGCGCACCATCGAACAGCTGAAGGGCGGCAAACTCGATATCATCGTCGCCACCGACGTGGCCGCACGCGGCCTGGACGTGGCGCGCATCAGCCACGTGGTGAACTACGACATCCCCTACGACACCGAGGCTTACGTACACCGCATCGGCCGCACCGGCCGCGCCGGCCGCGCCGGCGATGCCATCCTGTTCGTCGCGCCGCGAGAGAAGCGCCTGCTGGGCGCCATCGAGAAGGCCACGCGCAAGAAAATCGAGATCATGGAGCTGCCCTCCACCGAGCTGATCAACGACCAGCGCATCGCCCGCTTCAAGCAGCGCATCACCGATACCCTGGCTACCGAGGATCCCGGGTTGTTCGTCCAGCTGATCGAGCAGTACCAGCAGGAACACAACGTACCGGCGCTGGAAATCGCCGCCGCCCTGGCCCGGCTGCTGCAGGGCGAAACGCCCCTGCTGCTGCAGAACAAGCCGCAGCGCAAGGCAGACAGCACCCGGTCCGAAGCCAGCCCGGCACGCAAACCGCGCAAGACCGAGGGCACCCGTCCCCGGGACAAGGCGGACAGCAAGCCGCACCAGGCTGAGGGTGCCCGCCCCAGGGACGGGGAAGTCCGGAAACCGCGCAAGGAACGCGAGCCTGGCGCGGCGAAGCGGACGCCCGATGCCGACATGGAACGCTTCCGCATCGAAGTGGGCCATGACCACGACGTCAAGCCGGCCAACATCGTCGGCGCCATCGCCAACGAAGCCGGCCTCGACAGCAGGAATATCGGCCGCATCGACATACACGCCGATTACAGCCTGGTCGACCTGCCCAAGGGCATGCCCAGGGACGTCTTCAATACCCTGAAGAAGGTCTGGGTGTCGGGCCAGCAGCTGAGAATTTCCCGTGCGGGAGAAGAAAACCGGCCGGCGTTCCCGGTGGCCCAGCGCGGCAAACCCAAAGACAAGGACAAGGCGCGCAAGAAAGACGGCTTCAAGGGCAAAGGCGGCAGCAAGAAGAAGGTGCGGAAAAAGAAACCGAAATGACCGATCTGGCCTGCTGCGGCTGATAACCGGAAAACGTGGACTGCCCCTGGTTTTTTCCGGCTTACTTCTGCTGCAACAGCACAATATGACTGACTGGCCACGCCGTCCAGATGGACTATGCTTGTTGATACGGGCCCGGAATAATCGGACCAGGGATGGTGCTTGTGAAGCAGGCAAGGGAGCAAGCCATGACCAACGATTACGCAGCGCTGTCGCATACCCGCCTGCGCATGGGTATACCCTGCCACACCCCTGACGGACTGACGCCGCTGGTGCATGCCAACGACCCGGCCATCAGCGTCATGACGGACTTCCTGAAAGTAACCCCGCTGACCATCGAGCCCGGCATGAACATCGACGCCGCCCACGACAAGATGAGATCAGCCGGCATCCGCCTGCTGCTGGTGCCGGACAGTGAGGACAACATCGTCGGCATCATCACGGCCTGTGACATCCAGGGCGAACGGCCGATCAGAATCGGCCAGGATGCGGGCATCTCGCGCCATCGCATCCCTGTGGACATGCTCATGACACCCCTCGACGAGGTCATGGCCATGGACATGATCACGGTTCACAACGCGCGAGTCGGTCATATCATCCATACCCTGCGCAAGCAGGAGTGCCAGCACATCCTGGTGGTCGAGACTGACCGAACCAGTGGTGCGCAGATCATCCGCGGCGTGTTCTCGATTCCGTGTATCAGTAAACTGATGGGGCAGGATGTCAGTGACCCGGAGTACGCCGCGCATTCGCTGGCCGAGGTCTTGCACGAGCTGGGTTGAAAATTCAAGGACCAGGGGAAGGGGGATTATTTTTTATCCCTCCATCCCCTGTTCTCACGGCGACTGCCGCCCGGCGAAGAAAACCGACCACGATAGTTCCGAGCCAGCCAGCAAGCTCAAGCCTTCTGAAGAAGGCCTTTTGCAAGGGGTGGCATCAACTGCTTCTGCCGCGACAATCGATGCCGGAGAAAAATAGACCTCGACCTCACAGTGGAGGCGCCCTTCTGATTCATGGCGTATAAATACGGCCATTTCCTTTGAGTACCCGGCCTTCTCGTATTCTGACGAAAATACCGCTTTGATATGATCAAGCGATTCTCCGGCGAACATGGCGTCGCCGGGATTTCCTGTAAACCGGATGTTCATCTATTTTTCAACGCCCGGCACCCGCACAAGGCGCGCGAGGCACGAACGCCGCTATTTATGTATTTATTGGGTGGCACCGCCTTGCAACGCAACTTATTTCCAGCCATGGATCCATTGATTCATATCTTTTAAGTCCTGCCATTTTATTGGATACGTGTGCCTGGATATTACGGCTTCTATCAAGCAGAAAATGACGGATCCGTGCTCATCAAACTCTACTTCAGTCACTATAAAATGCTTTTCCTTTTGTGCCGGTACAACGGCCGTCCATTTACTGTTCAGCAACTTCTTCGGATTGATTGTATTGGTCGACATTATCTAGATATCACCCGACGACAGAGGGAAGTCCATGTAGTCTGGCCCTTTTGATTTTTCTTTTTACTGCTTTGTGTCCTGGCGCGGGACATCTGATCATGCGGTTCGTGGACTCACGCATATCCCGCGGCGTGAATTCAGGAAAGATCGCGGACGCGGTCCGCTCCTACACGCGAAATCTGCATTCCGCGAGCAACAGACCATCTCTGTGTACCCGGCGCACTTAGTGGCATTTCTGTATGGTTTTCTTGCGACTCGGCGCGAGTTACTTTCGCAGTTTCACTACATCCGGCGCAATCAGGTCTTGGGCAGCGTGACGCCGCGCTGGCCCTGGTACTTGCCGCCGCGGTCCTTGTAGGAGGTCTCGCAGACTTCGTCGGATTCGAGGAACAGCACCTGGGCGACGCCCTCGTTGGCGTAGATCTTGGCGGGCAGCGGCGTGGTGTTGGAGAACTCCAGCGTGACGTGGCCTTCCCACTCCGGTTCGAAGGGGGTGACGTTGACGATGATGCCGCAGCGGGCGTAGGTGGACTTGCCGAGGCAGATGGTCAGCACGTTGCGCGGGATGCGGAAGTATTCCACGGTGCGCGCCAGTGCGAAGGAGTTCGGCGGGATGATGCAGACATCGGACTTTACATCGACGAAGCTGTTGGCATCGAAGTTCTTGGGATCGACGATGGCCGAGTTGATGTTGGTGAAGATCTTGAATTCGTCGGAGCAGCGGATGTCGTAGCCGTAGCTCGACGTGCCGTAGGAGACGATGCGGCTGCCGTTGCCGTTCTCGCGTACCTGGCCCGGCTCGAACGGCTCGATCATGCCGTGTTCCTGCGCCATGCGGCGGATCCACTTGTCGGATTTGATGGACATTATTTGCTATGAAGTAACAGGTTGAACGAAAGTTACACGGATCCAGGAATCACTCGGGCGGATGCGAGACAAGGCGAAAACCGGCGAGGAAGTGGAGTGTATGGATGAATACATGAGCATTCCGAGCCGGTTTTCAACGCCGTATCGCGCCGTCCGAGTAGATTCCTAGTCGTTCGATATCACGATCTGCGGGAAGCGCGCCGCGTAATCCTTGGTCTTCAGCGACAGCTTCGCCGCGGTGCGGCGGGCGATCTCGCGGTAGATCTGCGCGATGCGGCTGTCCGGCTCGGCGACCACGGTCGGCTTGCCGGAATCGGTCTCCTCGCGGATGCGCTTGTCGAGCGGCAGCGCGCCGAGGAAGTCGACGTCGTTCTGCTCGGCCATGCGGGGACCGCCGCCCTCGCCGAAGATGTGCTCCTCGTGGCCACACTGGCTGCAGATGTGGATGCTCATGTTCTCCACGACACCCAGCACCGGCACCTCGACCTTCTGGAACATCTTGAGCCCCTTGCGCGCGTCAAGCAGGGCGATGTCCTGCGGGGTGGTGACGATGACCGCACCGCTGACCGGCACCTGCTGGGCCAGGGTCAGCTGGATGTCGCCGGTGCCCGGCGGCAGATCGACTATCAGGTAGTCGAGGTCCTTCCAGTTGGTGTCGTTGAGCAGTTGCTGCAGGGCCTGGGTGACCATCGGGCCACGCCAGATCATCGGTGTCTCCTCGTCGATCAGGAAACCGATGGACATGGCCTGCAGGTGGTAACTGTTCATCGGCTCCAGCGTCTTGCCGTCCAGTGACTCCGGCTTGCCGTGCACGCCGAGCATGCGCGGCTGACTGGGGCCGTAGATGTCCGCATCAAGGATGCCGACCTTGGCGCCCTCGGCCGACAGCGCCAGGGCCAGGTTCACGGCGGTGGTGGACTTGCCAACGCCGCCCTTGCCGGAGGCCACGGCGATGATGTTACGGATGCCCTCGATGTGCTTGATGCCCTTCTGCGCGGTATGGGAGGCGATCTTGCTCGACACGTCGATGATGGCGGTCTTGACGCCGTCCACGGACTCGACCAGTGCCTTCAGCTTCGCGGCCAGGTCGTCGCGGTAGCCGGAGGCCGGAAAGCCCAGCACGACCTTCACGGTCACGGTGTCGCCGTCGATGGAGATCTCCTTGATGCACTTGGTGGATATCAGGTCCTTTTCGAGGTAGGGATCCACGTAGGTCGCCAGTTTGGCTTCGATCTGGTCTTTGCTTGCAGCCATTTTATTACTCCCGGGTCAGTCAGGTCACCCGCCGCCTTCGTGCAGGTGAAAATTGACCGGGCATTGTACACCAACTGGCCGGGTGCGTCCCCGGGGCTACCCATACGGGATACCACGGCAGCGGCGGGTCTATGGCATACTAACCCGTCCATTCACAACGGTTTTATGCACGCCGACTGATACCCGAGCATGAGTCAGGAAATCCGCACCCTGCTGGTCACCAGCGCCCTGCCCTACGCCAATGGCCCGATCCACATCGGGCACCTGGTGGAGTACATCCAGACCGATATCTGGGTGCGCTTCCAGAAGCTGTGCGGCCACAACTGTATCTACGTGTGCGCCGATGATGCCCACGGCACGCCCATCATGCTGCGCGCCCGGCAGGACGGCATCACACCGGAGGCGCTGATCGCGCGCATGGCCGGGGAGCACCAGGCCGACTTCGCCGGCTTCGAGGTCGGCTTCGACAACTACTACAGCACGCACTCGGACGAAAACCGCAACCTGGCCGGGGACATCTACCGGAAACTGCGCGACGCCGGCCACATCAG
>JBATJF010000376.1:0-7561 GCA_049668345.1 Gammaproteobacteria bacterium | reverse complement strand
ATGGAAGTACTCCAGTGCGGTGTACTCCGGACCCTGGGCCTTGTACGGCTTGGCACGCACCTGCTTGTTGCATCCTTCGTAACGGCGATGCAGCGTGCCCAGTTCTCCCCACTTGGAACGGTAGACCGGCCAGTGGGTGGTGTGACCGAGAGCGGGGCTCAACAGGTCGGCACGGATCTTGTTGCCCGAGTTATTGACATGGCAATCGGCACAGGCCATGTTCATCTGGCCGCGCTTTGCATAGAACTGCTGCTTGCCTTCCTCGTAGATCGCCTGGGCGCGCGGGTCGTCGGGAATTTCGACATTGACGATCTTGCCACGCGAGGTGTAGCGCATGTAGGCAGAGATGTCCGCGATGTCGCCCTTTTTCCAGCCCAGCGGTTTCTCGCCATTGGCTTCGCGGCAGGTGTTGATGGCCGCTTCCAGCGTGATGACCTTGCCGGAGTCCTTGTCAAAGAACGGATAGCGATGGGAAATACCGATGCCTTCATTTTCGAAGCAGCTGGCGTAGGTCTTGCCGTTTGCGAACGGCGTGTTGAACAGTGTCTTGCCGTTCTCCAGACTCAGCTCGTAGGGCGGGAATTCCTCGATTTCTTCCCACTGGGAGCGGGAATCGGAATCGAGGGCATAGACGCCGTTGATGTAGTCATTGAATGGCACTTTCGGAAAGCGCTTCTCGTAGTAGTTTCTGAAGGTTTTCAGGTCCTCTTCGGGTGTGGCCTGTACCGGTGCCGTGAAGGCAGCGAACAGGCCCAGTACCAGTGTTGCAGTCAGGAGCTTTTTCATTGAATGTTTCCCCTACAGTTCATATAGATGTTGTCCGGTCGCCGGGTTACTTGATCTGGGTTTCGTCAGCGTCCTTTTCACCCTTGTTGTCGACCCAGCTGAGTCCGACCTTGTCACCCTCTGCTCCTCCCTTGAAGCTGAAGGAGAGATAGGGGTTCTTGGAGATTGCGGCACCCCAGCTCGCGGTCAGCACGGTATTGCCATTGTGTGTGCAAACCACTTCCTGGATGAAATGGGCCGGTATGGGCTCACCCGTCTTGGCGTCCTTGCGGGTGCCGGTTTCCATCGCGTGGCTGATAAGCGCCTTGACCGTGGTAACGCCGTCACTGGCACTGGCTCTGATTTTGATGCTTGACATGATAGTTCCTCTTTAATCCGCTGATACTGTAATGGTGAATGACCGTCTGTGCTTAACCGCCACAACCACCGATGGTGACCTTGACTTCCTTGCCGGTGCTGTAGAGTTTGCCGCCCGACTTGACGATCGCTATCACGCTGGAAGTCTTGCCCATCTTTATACGGGTCGATATATCGGGAATCGCCGTTGCACCCAGGACAAAGCTGGCCGTCATGGGAGTCTGGTTTTTTTCGGTGACGATGGTGATCGACTCGACGCTTTCCATGTCGGCGGATACCGAAACCGGTACGACCGCTCCGTTCTCGGCAATGTCCGGCGCCTTGATCTTGATCTTGTCGCTTGCGGTCAGATCGGAGCTGCCGAACAGGCCGGTGAGGGCGGCATTGACTTCTTTCGCCTCGAAGGCCTCTTTTGCCCATGCGGCGAGTGAGGCGCGCGGTGTGATCAGGCCGGCACTCGCTGCGATGCCCAGTGCGCCGGTGGCCAGCGAGCCCTTAAGGAATATTCTGCGTTTCATGCTTGTCACGAGTGCTTCTCCTGATGTGGTGATTAGAGTGTGTATACGTATTCGACGATCTGGTCAATCTGCTCTTCGGAGAGCATCTTGTGCCGGCCATAGGGCGGCATGATCGTGTTCGGGTTGTTCACGGTCGCATCCCAGATCTGCGCGCGCAGTTTGGCCTTGTCCGGGAAACGCAGTTTCATACTGATGAGTGGCGGACCGATGTTGCCCGGCAGGTCGCCGTCGTCCATTGCGTGGCAGGCCAGGCAGTTACCCAGCTTGCGATCAACTGCAACTTCCTTGCCCTTGGCGACAGTTGCCTCGTCCGCGCTGGCGGTTGAGAACGGTGCTGCCATCAGAGCTCCCGCGAGCACAGCAACCGAGCATGCTGATAAGACTATCTTTGTAGCAGTTTGCCGCATTGTTTCATCTCCTGGATTCATGAGGTAATTCTTGAGGACTCGCCTGGCTCGCGTCGGTTACAGGCCGCGCGGATGCGCCTTTTCGTAATTGTACTGGGCGGCCGCGTTCTCCGCTTCGTCCTTGGCCTGGTTGGCAAGCTTGATGGCTACGTCGTTCTCGCCCTTGTCAGCTGCCGCCTGTGCCTCCTCGGCGAACGTCTCGGTATCACGCCAGATCCAGTTGTTTGCCTTGGCTGCCTTGATGGCGTCGTTCGCTGCGGTGATGGCCGCTGCGGCTTCAGGACTGGCCTTGGAAGAGGAGGCTGGCTTCGTGGACTGGTCGGCACAGCCGCTGACCAGCCATAACGACAGTACCGCAGTCGACAGTAGCCTGAGGGGGAAGCATGTCTTCATTGAATCACTCCAATTTGGTTAACGAGGGACAAACTTGTAGATTTTAATTTATCTGGAATATTTTTATGTCAGCTAAGCTAGCACCCTCCATATGTGAGGTCAAGCCATTGTTTCTTCTTGTATTAGTATTACGTACTATTCTAATTCCTCTGCTTTCTGCAATTCCTTGAGACGAGTAATCCGCGCCTGTATAACGGCTGCCTGGTAATCAGTCAGACCATCTGATTTCTCCGCAAGTTCCATCTGTTCGATGGCCTTGGTGGTGTACCCGTTCAGAAAATAATACTGGCCCATGGCCGTGTGGGTTTGTACCGGGCGGCCGGTCAGGCCCGCAGCCTGGGCCATTAACTTGTAGACCTGCGGGTTGTCCGACCGGGAGCTGGCATCGGATAGCAGGTCATAGGCCTTGTCGGGCTGTGCACTGGCAAGCAGCGAGCTGGCGTAGGGCAGTAGCACGGTCAGCTCGCCCGGGTAAAGTTCAAGTGTTTCCTGGTAGATGGCCTGTGCCTTGTCGAAGCGCTGCAACTTGTCAAGCACGCCGCACAGCGCCAG
Source organism: Gammaproteobacteria bacterium (assembly GCA_049668345.1). Lineage (GTDB taxonomy): Bacteria > Pseudomonadota > Gammaproteobacteria > UBA9214 > UBA9214 > UBA9214. The sequence goes on along the minus strand of JBATJF010000376.1, from coordinate 4,548 downwards.
CCGGTAGGCAATGCGATCCGGTTCGGCCATGTAAAGTTGCTCGAGTACGCTGACTGCGTCCTGCTGGCGTTCGTTGGCCGACAACAGCAGGGCGTATTCATAGCGTTCGGCCGCCGTGTCACCGCCGGAGTTGCCGTGATAGCGCTGGAAATCGGCCAGAACCTGGCTTGGATTCTGGTATGTGTTAACGCGCAGGCGGGCGCGCAGCAACTGGAAGTCGAGGTCGTTCGGTACATTGATTTTGCCAAGCGAGGCGGCGCGCGTTTCGGCTTCGGCAATGCGATTGGTGGTGACCGGATGGGTGCTGAGAAACTCGGGCGGTTGCGTTCCGTACAGCTTGGAGTTTTTCTGCAGGCGCTCGAAGAAATGGCCCATGCCCCTGGGGTCGAAGCTGGCATCGGCGAGGGTCTGGATGCCCACCCGGTCGGCTTCCTGTTCATTGGCGCGGGTAAAATTGATTTGATGCTGCAGGCTGGCTGCCGATGCCGCGGTAAGGGCGGCCGCGCCGGCCTGGCCATTCTGCGTGCCGATGAGGATGGCCGCCAGGATGGCGGCCGTGGTCGGCAGGCTGAGTTTGTCGGCAGACTCGAAGGCGCGTGCCAGGTGACGCTGGGTGACGTGGGCGATTTCATGGGCGAGCACGGCCGCCAGTTCGCTTTCCGTTTCCGCGGCCACGAACAGGCCCACGTTCACGCCGATATGGCCGCCCGGTCCGGCGAAGGCATTGATGCGCTCGTCGTTGACCATGAAAAAGGTGAATGCGTGGCCCGGGTTTTCGCTGTGCATGCTGAGCCGGCGGCCAAGGTTTTGCAGGTAGCTGGTGGTTTCCACGTCATCCAGGATCAGGTCCGACTGGCGTAATTCGCGCATGAAGGCAGCACCCAGCGCCTGGTCCTGCTGCGGGCTGTAGATCCGGCCCGCGGCTTCGCCCAGGCTGGGCAGGTCGTCGAAACCGGACTGGGCGAGGGCAAAGGGGCAATACAGTGCCAGCAACAGGCTCGCCCGGCGTCGGGTTGAACGTCTCATTTGACCTGGTTTAACCTCATAACGATCCTTTAGGACAGGAAAACCCCTCGCGGGTTCAGTCATTTTCCCGTCATGGCCGGTAAATCTCCCCGTTGGGGGTCTTGCCTTACGGGGCCTGTTGGCATAAGTTATCGACCCTATTCTAATATCATAATCAATGATCCGCAGCGCCGGGTCTAGAAGAAGTGGTCACTAACAGGAGAGACGCAATGGCGGACTTTGATGATGAACTGGATGCAACCGGGCTGAACTGCCCGCTGCCGATTTTACGCGCCAAAAAGGCCCTGAATGGCATGGAGACTGGCAAGGTGCTGCGCATCATTGCGACCGACCCGGGCTCCGTAAAGGACTTCGAGGCCTTTGCCAAGCAGACCGGCAACGAGCTGATGTCCTCGACGGAAGAGGGCGGCAAGTTCATGTTCCTGATGCGCAAGGGCTGATACCTGAAGCACGTTCAGAACACTGAATAAAAAAACCCCGGCTCAAGGCCGGGGTTTTTGTTTGTGCAATGCTCAAGCTTCAGGCGATCAGAACTTCCAGTTGACCTGTGCGCTGAGCATGTCGACGGCGGCATCGTATTCGCCGGTCAGGAGATGGAGGCCGGTAAACGACGATGGGGTATGCGAATCCGGGCTGTTGATTTTGGGATCCTTGACGAAGAGATGCGCGTACCCGATATCGAAACTCAGGTCTGGTGAATATCGATAGTTGGCGCCGAGCGCCAGCCAGGTGCGGTCTTCGTCGGGCACGCGCGCGGTGCGCAGTTCGGGGCTGCGGATCGGTGTCTCGTCAAACGCAAGTCCTGCCCTGAACAGCCAGGTTGCATTGTGCCGGTAGGTCGTCCCGACGGCATAGCGGAAACTGTCATCCCAGTTGAAGACGGAGATGATCGGCTCTTCGCCCGAGCGGACGATAACCAGGGAATCGAGCTGGCTCCACTCGGTCCAGGTCACGTCCGCCATGACGGCCCACTGGTTGTTGAACTCGTGAAAGGCACTGAGCGACAGCGTTCCAGGCAATGATACCTCGGCGCTTGCGCCCACGCTGATGGGGGCGAATCCGCCACCGGGGCCGGAGGGGCCGGTATAGTCACCTTCGAGTTCGACGGTCACCTGTGAGCGATAGTGAAATCCGAGGCGGGTGTCTGGCGAGGGTTCAAGGATAATGCCGCCATTGAAACCAAAGCCCCAGTCGTCACCCTCGACCTTGCCGAAGAGGTCGTTGGCCAGCGTCATTGGGGAGCCGGTAAACAGCCCCCTGTCGACCCAGTTGGTCAGCTCCGCATCGGCATACATGGCGCTGATACCAAAGCCGATGGAGGCATGCTCATCGACCCTGAAGGCCACGGAGGGATTGATGTTCATGGTCAGAAGCTCAGACTTGTCGGCATGATAGCGGCCAACCCAGTTGCTGGGGTAATCGGTCTTCAGGCCGAACGGTGTGTTCACGCTCACCCCGTACCACAGGCGCTCGCTGTATTGATGTGAGTAGGCAAAATGCGGCACGGGCTGGGTGAGTCCGATATCGATACTGCCGGCGCCTTCGGTGTCCGGGATGCCACCGAGACCGTCGAGCGGCGATAGCGGGTTGTTATACAGCGGGTTCGACGGGTTGGTCTGGTTGCTGCCGGTGAAATCGACATCGGATCTGACGATGTGCACGCCGCCTGTGACATTTCGACCGGGGAGGCGGGTCATGCCGGCCGGGTTGAAGTAGATCGTACTGGCATCATCGATGCCCGAAGACCCTTGCGCATAGGCCGTGCCCATGCTGCTGACGCTTTGTTCGATGAGTGCAAAACCGCTGGCAAACACAGGGGGCATCGCCAGTGACAGCAGTCCGGCGATACCGAGTGCGCAACCGCGACGGGCAACAGGGTGGTACGTGGCCATCATGATCTCCTCTCCAGTTTGGGTAGCGTGCGGGGAGGTCGGCGCATTCCTTGTCTCGCATACCGATCTGGCCACAATCCTGCCAGTTTGTTGCTCCCCCTACAGCGTTGCATACACTACTGCACATGATGCAATTAGACAACATATTCTGTTGACAACCTGATAACCCTTTGTCAAAGTTGCCAGAGTCAGCGTGCGCAACTGTTGCTGTAAAACAACTACAAGACCGGGTGACGCGGGCTGGACACACTTCAATCACGAGGAGCGAACGTATGAACAGAACCCACGGGTTTTTCCGTGCCCTGGTCTTTGTCGGTGGCATGGCCTGCGCATCGGCGGCGTCTGCCACGGCCGGCTATTTCATGCTGGGCTACGGTGCCAAGTCCATGGGCATGGCCGGTGCCGTGGTATCCAACCCGCAGGACGCCATTGCCGCGGCCAGTAATCCCGCTGGTATGGCGCTGGTCGGTGAGCGTGTCGATGCCGGCCTGCGCTTTTTCAGTCCGATTCGCGAGGCCCAGATCAACACTTCGGCCTATGGCGCCACGTTTGACGTTTACGACGAGAGCCGGCGCAACCTGTTCCTGATTCCGAACATCGGTTTCACCCGTATGGTCAATGACCGCTTGTGGTGGGGCTTCACGATATTCGGCAACGGGGGTCTGAACAGTACCTATGATCGCAATATTTTCGACGAAACCTTCGTGGTGTTTGGCGCATACGGACAGGGTGGCCCCGGTCTGGCCGCCACGGTACCGGAAGGGACCACGACACCCATTTCGGCTGCCGCTGGCAATCAACCCTCGGCATCCACTCAGGTCGGCACGCTGGGCGTGGACCTGGCACAGTCGATCCAGGCACTGAGCCTTGCGTTCAAGGCCAATGACGCACACACCCTCGGCGCCTCGCTGCTGATCGGCGTGCAGCGCTTCAGTGCGCGCGGTCTTGGCAACTTCCAGTGTTTTACCACCACAGTGGCCAACAACCAGGCAGGTAACCCGTCCTGTGCCTGGGGTGTGGCCGACATCCCGTCTCCATACCTGACCAACAACAACAGCGACTGGTCCTACGGTGCCGGCGTACGTGTAGGCTGGATCGGCGATATCACCCCGACGCTGACCCTGGGCGCCTCCGCCGCCAGCAAGATCTATATGACGGAGTTCGATGATTACCGGGAGCTGTTTGCCGAGCAGGGTGATCTGGACATCCCGGCCAACTTTGCGTTGAGCGCCACCTTCAAGGCGACGCCGAAGCTGAACCTGTCATTCGATTTCCAGCGCATTCTCTACGAAGGCGTCGCTTCCATCTCCAACCCGGGACCGGTTGCCTCTTTGGGCCCACCTCAACCGGGGCCAAATTTCCCACCAGGAAGCGGCCCGCTCGGTGCGGACAATGGTCTGGGCTTCGGCTGGGAAGACACGAATGTCTACCGCATCGGTGCTGAATACATGTATGACAACGACTGGACCTTCCGCGCCGGTTTCGCCTTCAACGACCAGACGATACCGGAAGACCAGGTGCTGTTTAACATCCTCGCGCCGGCCGTCATCCGCAAGCATGCCACCGCTGGCTTTACCTACCGTCCGGATAAGCGCAGCGAATGGAGCTTTGCCTACATGCATGCCTTGAG
>JBATJF010000375.1:0-3031 GCA_049668345.1 Gammaproteobacteria bacterium | reverse complement strand
CGCGCCGGAACGAGGCATCGAGGCGTCGCAGCAGGTCATTGATGGAGGTGACCACCTGCAGCAGTTCCCGGGGTTGCTCTTCGAACGGCAACGGGCCGAGGTCGTCCGCACGCTTGTCGCGCAGGTGAATGGCGAGCCTGCGCAGTGGCGCGAGCCCGTAGCCGACGACGAACCAGCTCAGCAGGCCAGTCAGCGGCAGGCCCATGCGGGCAAAGGCGTTGCGCAGTTTCGGGACCGAAGTGAATACCACGTGCGTAAAGCCTGCCCCCATCAGAAAGGCACTGAGCGTGCAGATCAGCCAGCGGGCCTGTCCGGCATTGGCCGGGGCAAGATTGCCGATCTCGGCGATGCCGGCACGCCCGGTCGTCAGCAGCTGCTCAACCGGCCGGTCCAGGTAGTGCTCCGAAAACAGCGCTTCGGCACCGGCCGGCCGAATTCCGGCCACCGCCGCGTACTCGCCGTCATCGCGCGTCAGTCCAAGCAACAGCGGATAGAAGGCGGTCAGGGTCGCGCCATAGGCACGGCGAAAGATCGCCCCCACGAAGGTCTCCGCGAAGGCGCGCCGGGCGTGCGCCGGGTCCATGAGCGTCAAGGTCAGCGCCGTGCCGGTGGCGGGCATGCTGATCAGGCGTGGCGTAACTGTGGTCCGTTGCTTGTCCGGTTCCGTGTGCATGACTGCATACCCTGATATTGAACTGGCAGGCAGTATGGAACAGTCAGCTTATGTGGAACTTAAGGCATGCCCCGGCCACGCCAGCCACTGGCATGGAAATTGTGAGCCGTGTCACAGTCTTGGGTGTTATTTCCGGAATTTCCGGTTAATTGCCGGCGGCACGGCCGCCATGCCCGGCCTGCGACTGGCAGCTGGACACAAGCCGCTGGGCTATACTGACGGACAGAGTCGGGCTGCCGGGGATAACGCGATCATGACAGGCAGGATCATTACATTGCTGCTGTGCCTGATGGCCGCCCTGCCGGGGCGGACCGAGGAAGCGGTATCGCAGGCCGTGCAGACGCCCTATACCGAGCAAAAGGTCGTGTTCGATTTCTATTTCGACGAGCCGGACAAGATCAATACGGCGCTGTTCTGGATACGCTCGCTGATCAATCCCCTGATGGACGAGCCCTACGGGCTGGCACCGGAATTCCTTGACATCAAGGTCATCATCCACGGCACCGAGATCGTCGCGCTGGCGCGCAAGAATTACACGAAATACGAGGATGCCGTCGAGCGCATGCGCTACTACGCCTCGCTGGGTGTTGAATTCATGGTCTGCGGTCTGGCGGCCGAGGACTATCACTACGCCACCGGCGATTTCTATGACTTCGTCGACGTGGTCCCGTCGGCCATCACCGAACTCGCGCACTGGCAGCTCGCCGGCTTTGCGCTGATCACGCCGCAGGTGCTGGAGAAGAAGCACGCGATCGAGGATATCCGCTGACTTGCGGCGCTACTTGTCGACCTTCATCAGCAGCGGCGGCAGGAGCAGGAAATCCGTCACCAGCGCCAGGGCAATGGTCACCGCCGTCAGCAGCCCCATATCGGCATTCAGCTTGAAGCCGGACAAGGTCAGCACCAGGAAGCCGGCAATCAGCACCAGCGTGGTCACCAGCAAGGCCGTACCCACGGTGTGGAAGGCGTAGCGCACCGCGTCCTGCGCATCCAGGCCGCGCTCGCGGCGTGCGCGCAGGTACTTGCTGAGGAAGTGCACAGTGTCGTCGACCACGATACCCAGCGTCATGCCCGCGACCACGGACAGGCCCAGGCCGACCTGGCCGGATACCAGCCCCCACAGGCCGAAGCCCATGGCCGCCGGCGCCAGGTTGGGGATCAGGCTGACCAGCCCGATCTTGACCGAACGCAGCGCCACGATCAGCACCAGCGAAATCAGCACCAGGGCGAAGCTGGTGCCGCGCAGCATGCTGCGAATATTGCGCTGACCGATATAGGCGAACATGACTGCCGAGCTGGCACCACTGGATTGCAGGTGCGGGGCATTCCCGCGCAACCACTCCTGTGCCTGGCGTTCGATATCCAGCAAGGTATTGCTGGAAACATTCTCCAGCGAGACGATCAGGCGGGTCGATGACTTGCTGATGTCGATCTGGTTGTTGAGATCGAGCCCGTAGGGCAGCGACATCTCGTACAGCAGCAGGTATTGTGCTGCCAGCTCGCGCTCGTCCGGCAGCCGGTACCAGTCCGGATCATCCGCGTGCATGTTCTTGTTCAGCCGGCGCATGATGTCGGTGATGGTGTTGACATGCAGTACGTGCGGCCGTGTCCGGTACCACTCCGCAAAGCGGTCGACCTCGCGCAGAAATTCGGGATCGTTGATGCCCCCGTTCTCTCCGCTGCCGAGCGAGTACTCGATGGTATAGACGCCGGTCAGGCGGGTGGTGGCGAATTCGGTATCGACCCGGAACGGAATGCTCATGTCGAAGTACTTGATGAACTCGTCGTTCAGCTCGTTGCGCGGAATGAAGCTTACCAGCACCACCACCACGACGCCCATGACCCAGAACAGGATATTGCGGCGTGCCACGACAAAATCCGCGAAGCGGTCCATATACAGCGCGCGGCGTGTCTCGCCCGTTCTCGCACGCATCGGCAGGAATGAAGCCAGTACCGGCAGCAGCGTGATCGACAGTACGAAGGCGACGGCCACGCCCATGGCCACGATATTACCCAGATCGCGGAACGGCGGCGCATCGCTGAAATTCATGCTCATGAAACCGATAATGGTGGTCAGCGAGGTCAGGAATACCGGCTGCATGTTGATGCGCAGGCTTTCGATTATGGCCGCGCGCTTGTCCTCGCCCTTGCCCATGGCATGCAGCAGGGTGGCGAAGATGTGCACGCAATCGGCGACGGCCAGGGTCAGGATGATGGGCGGCGAAGACGCCGACGGCGGTGTCAGCGCAATGCCCAGCCAGCCGGCCAGACCCATGGCCGACACGATGCTCATGATGATCACCAGGAAGGTAACGAGCATGGCCGTGAACGAGCGCAACAGCAGCACCAGGGTCAGCA
>JBATJF010000374.1:0-4924 GCA_049668345.1 Gammaproteobacteria bacterium | reverse complement strand
TCGATTTCAGCTGGGAGGCCATCCCGGTTGATGATGCCGTCGCCGAGGACCCGGCCATGGCGCAACTGGTCGCCTCCATCGAAGCACCCTTCCTGAGCGGCCCCGGCCTGATCCGTCACACCTTCATGCCCGGTGGTTTCTGTACCCCGCCGAACAGCCCCGGCAACTGCGGCAATACCGCCGTGCGCGGTCTGCAGCTGGTCGACGGTCTGGATACCGTGGTCGGCACCACCGATACCCTGCTGCTGCGCCACCATGTCCTGGAAGACACCCTGAACAACTTCATCGCCGATGCCATCCGCGAGGTGACCGACACGGTGACCCCGGTCGATATCTCCATGGCGAACGGCTTCCGCTTCGGCAATGCGGTGCTGCCGGGCGACGATATCACGCTGCGCGACCTGTACACCTGGTTCCCGATCGCACCGGCAGTGAATTACGCCGAGTTCTCCGGCCAGTCGATACAGCGCAGTCTCGAGACCGTGCTCGGCGCTGTGTTCGACCGCAATGTCTTTATGCAGCGCGGCGGCTGGTACCTGGGACTCTCAAACATCGAGCAGACGGTCGATCTGAAAAACCGGCCGTTCGGCAGTTCGACCGGCCGCAACGTCGACATCAGGATCGGCGGCGCACCGCTGGATCCCGGCAAGCGTTACACCTTCGCCTCCTGCTATGGCCATGGCAATGCGCTGGACGAGGTCTGCCGCACAGGAGGTGGCTCGAACTTCCAGTTCTACGCGCTGGCCGATCCAGATGTCTATGACAGCCCCGTCAGCCTGGTACCACCGGTCAACGACCCGAATATCCCGGTGATCGTGGGCCCGACCGTGCAGCAGGTCGCACCCGATAACTTCCTGCACCCGGTGCATGCGCTGCGCACCTACCTCGACTGGCTGCCGGAGAATAAAGTCACCGAGTCACAGTTCGGTGTCGGCCGGGTGACAACGGTGGACTCCAGTCTCGTGGGCAACCCGGCACAGCCCGAGTCAGAGCAGATTGGCCAGCCCGACAACACCCCGGATACCAGCTTCGTGCAGCCGCCGTTCGGTGCCGGCCCGACGTTCTTCTCCGGACATATTGGTCACTAACAGGGGCCACCCCGTAGCCGGGCAATCAACTAACCGCACAGAATGCTCGGCTATTCCGGTCCCGGTCATTCCTGGCCCGTTTCTGATGGAACGGGTCAGGGGCGACTAAACTGATCCCTGAAAGCAAAAGCAACCCTGAGGAGGAATTACAATGAGCATATCCATACAACGAAACAACCTCGGCCGATTCATGCTGGGCGCCGCCGGTGCCCTGCTGCTCGGCCTGCAGGCACCGCTGCACGCGGCGGAGGACCAGAAATTCCCCTACACCGGCAACTGCGCCTCGCTGCCCGCGGACCGCACCACCGAGTTCCACGGCAACCCCGAACGGGCGGACCTGCTGCTCGGCATGGCCGGCAACCAGTGGGTCGTCTTCGACCAGGTGATGCGCGATTTCAATCTGTCCCGCGGCCTGGACCCGACGATTCCCGCCAACCAGGCCAGCTACACCCTGGAGGACCTGCGTGCCGACGGCCGCGGCGATTACTACATCCAGCTCATCCCGCCGGGGCAGATCCGCGACCAGATCAAGAGCGGCTGCATGATCCTCGGCAATGTCGACCCGAACGAGCCCGCGCGCAATTTCATGCCGTTCAGCATCCAGGTGGAATTCGACGTGTTTGCCAGCACCAACTTCAACCTGATGCGTGACCTGGCGGCGAGTGGCTTTGTCAGCGAGGCCCAGCCCTACATCAAGAACAAGCTGGACCTGCTGGTGCTGCAGGGCAATCCGCACGGCATCGGCGACGGCCTGATGCCGCCGGGCGTGACGCCCACGGGCAATGCCGACACCGACAAGATCGTTGACATCGTCTTCGACCTGCTCGACCCGGGCGTACCGGTATCGCAGGTCGATCACATCAACGAGGGCATCCACAACGCCATCAACAACATGTATCGCTTCATGGATGACTTTATCCGCACCAACGGCACACCGAGCCAGGTAGCCGAACTGGATGCCCGCCTGGCCGCGGTGGCGATGCCGCAACCCGGTTCGCCGGCGGCGACCCGCACCGGCATCAGCACCAACTTCGACCTGGCCACCAACCCGGCGTGCAACTACGGCAACGCCACGCTGCGGTTTTGTGAATTTGCGGTGCTGAACAAGGCGAACACCCACGAAACCCGCGTGCACCATGTCGAGACGCCGGAACGCGTGCGCGACGGCACCTCCTTTACGGGACCGTTGTGGATCACCGAGGTCACCTATGCGCAGAACTCGGGTAATCCGGTGGTCGTCGAGGGGGTGGACATCGCCGCCGCCGATCCGGCTGAAGCAGTGAATCCCCCGGTGTCCTACTCGATTGCACTGCTGTCCACGGCGAAGCACAAGCTGCTCGGCAATGCCTTCATCGACTGGATCCGCAGTCCGGATGGCCAGCGCGTGTACACCGACGGTGGCTTCATCGGGCTGACGGACGATGAGCTTGCCGGCGGTGAATGCTATGCCATCGACCGCAAGACCAGTGCCCTGGTCACCACGCCGCGGGTAAACAACAGCTGCGGGAAATCAAGAAACCCTCACTAAGCGCCATACTTCGGCAACACGTAACAGGGCTGCCTGAATGGCAGCCCTGTTTTTTTTTGGATCTTCCCCTGATGAGTAGCTAACACATCAATTCAGACGAGACGCATTGCTGCTGATGGCAGGGCTGTTGGCCGAATGAATTCGGCCAACGGTGTTTCATCGTTATGAAATCAGGCCGTAGGGTCGAATTCATTCGACCAGCGGTGATTCAGGTAAGCGTGCGTGCTGCGGTGATATCCGTGAACAAAGGATGACAATCGCGGGTAAGCCTGGTGATGCACCAGACCTGATGGTGAAGGGATTGACGTCCCCTGCGCCCTGCGTCACAGGACAGGGCGACCTCCTTGTCTCCAATGGCAATACCAGCTGTTGGCCGAATGAATTCGGCCCTGCAACGGTAATCTACCCGCTCGATTTGAGGAAGAGCCGCTTTTTTTTGCAGCACGGACCGGCAGAATGCGGCTTTACTACAGCCCCAGCGTTTCGTCGTCCTGCTCCCTGTCGTGCAGCTCCCCGCTCCTGGCCGCCTCGATGGCGTTGGCCAGGATGGCGTGCTCGTGCTCTTCCTGCCCGAAATGCAGGTAGTTCTTCGCCGCATCGAACACGGCTTCCAGCAGCCGCACCCGATGCTCGAGGTAGTGCAGTGACCGGGCAAGATAATGGGGATCCGCACCCTGTTCGCGCATGCGTTCGGCCTCGGCCAGCGCCGCCTGCAGTTCGTGGTCTGTCGGTTTCAACATGGTATTTCCTCATCCCTGCCGTCGAAAATCCGGATAATTTGACGGTATATTGTCACATCGATGGTGCTTGCGACCGTGGTTACGTTTAGTATGGGGTAATTGACCTTCCTCAATGTCAAACAGGTCAGTCAAGTGATTGAATAATACCTGTAATCAGTCAGCCACCCCTAACCCGAAGGATGACCACATGACCGATGCGACCAAACATGCACCGAAAGTCGGCGCCCCCGACCCGGAACTGAAGAATTCGCCCATCTTCGACGAATCGGACGCCGACGACCTGTCGCTGGATCTCGAGCTGGAGACCGGCGTCTGTTACTTCAACTCGGAATCCTTTGCCCTCGGCAGCTATGTCTGCAGTGGCGATGACCTGCTGCGCTGCGAGGGGCGCGGTGTATGGATCCGCGAAGGCAGTTGCTACCAGGACATGATATGACCGGCGCATGGCGGCCGGCCCGACCGGACGGCCACCGGCATGATACCGATCCACGAACTGCTCAGCCGCATCCGCTGGGACCCGGCGTTCGGTGCGGCCGAATTCGAGATCGGCTACTACGACCGGGTGGAAAACCGCATCATCCGCGTACCCCTGCGCGAGATCTTCTTTGAAACCGGCGATCACTTCACCTTCGACCTGTACGACCGCGACGGCGAGCTGCACAGCATCCCGCTGCACCGGGTAAAACAGGTGTTCAGAAACGGCGAACTGATCTGGGAACGCGCACACTGAAAGACATCAAGCAAGCACCGCGACAGGAGGAAACTCTATGCAAATCCCGTTACAGATTACCTTCCGCAACATGGAACCGTCCGAGGCCGTGGAGACGCGGGTCCGCGAAAAGGTCGACAAGCTCGAGCAATTTTATGACAGTATCATGAGCTGCCGTGTCATGGTGGAGGCGCCGCATGCCCATCATCACCAGGGCCGGCTGTTCCAGGTGCGCATCGACCTTACCGTGCCGGACGGCGAGCTGGTGGTGTCGCAGCCCCATCACCACAAGGACCACTCGCACGAGGACGTCTACGTGGCCATCCGCGACGCCTTCAACGCCATGCAGCGTCAACTGAAGAGCCATGTTGACGTACGACGCGGCCGCGTCAAGCAACACGAGCCGATACCCGGCGGCCACGTCATCAGCCTGCACCCGGACGAAGACTACGGCAATATCGGCACCCCGGACGGACGGGTGATCTACTTCCACCGCAACAGCGTACTGAACGGCGGCTTCGACACGCTGGAAGTCGGCAGCGAGGTGCGCTACGCCGAAGAGGCCGGCGAACTCGGACCGCAGGCCAGCAGCGTATCGCCGGTCGGCAAGCATCACGTGGTGGTGTAACCATAACCGGGCGCGGGACTGCACCTGGCAAGGCAGTCCCGTCTCCCGGTTGAACAGCCTGCTGGTCATGCAGACATGCAGCGTGCAACCGCATGCTGCCGCCACGTCACTGCTGCGAGATCAGCCGGGAACCACCCGAACGGTTCCCGGCTCACCGACGACGCCGGACACGGCTATCGCTACCGGCAGGAAGCACCGGATCACGTCGGCGTTGGTTAGCAAATGCAGGGT
>JBATJF010000373.1:0-2793 GCA_049668345.1 Gammaproteobacteria bacterium | reverse complement strand
GGGTACTGACATTCAGTGCATCAAGCAAGGCGTTGAAGTAGCCAATATCATCGACATTATTTTCACACGCAAGTCCCGATGTGCAAATCCACTGCTTGTCAATATCACCGCCGCCGGCGTTCCACGTCCGAATGCGTTTCAACAGCCGGCGCGACGTGCCTCGGGGAGTAACGACGATATAAGCATTGCGGGCCGCGTGCTTTGTGATGCAATCCTGATGTGTGAGTTTGCCGTCCGGACAGGTCACGCGAATGGCATTAATTGCGTCCGAGCCGCCACCATGGAGAACAAGAAGTGCCGGTGCCGGCGTTTTCAGGCCGCCTGGAACGAAAATGTCATAGGACCGTTCCGGATATCCCGGCAAGGCGACACGCTCCTGGAGACGGTGTTCCCTGAGGCCCGGATCCTGTGCGGCCGTGGTTTGCGTGCAGGCCGGCCCGGCCAGCGCAGCCAGGGTGAGCACAATTGCAGAGGCATGCATTCCAGCCTGTCTCAAGCCCATGCCGTTTCTCCTTGCAACTCGCAATAGTACGACAGGAGGCAATAAATGGAGGCCCCCGATTGTCTTGAAAACCGGGATCTGACCCCGGTCAGTTACTAGACTAGACTATAAGCTGAAACCGGGAGCTTACCCGGTTTAATCTCCGGCATTTTATTGGCATGAGAATTTCACACATTGCACCCGGTAGTCTGGAACAATCGGGGATTTGAATTGGAGCAGGAGGCGGGTATGGAGGACATCGAGAAGCTGTTTGACAAGGCGGTTGGCGAAATTGAACGCATGCTCAATACCAAGACGGTCGTGGGAGACCCCATTACAATCGAAGGCAATACCCTGATTCCTCTCGTCAGTGTCGGTTTTGGCTTTGGCGTCGGGGGCGGTCGGGGAACGGAACCAAAGAAAGGCAGCGGTCAGGGCGGTGGTACCGGTGGTGGCGGAGGTGTCAAGCCGGTCGCCCTTGTGATTATCAATAAAGACGGCGTGCGGGTCGAACCGGTGAAGTCCGGTGCAGCCTCGGTGTTCGAGAAGGTTGCCGAGGTAATCGGCAAGACGGCTGCCACTAAAGCAGCCGATTGATAGGCGGTAGACTCGATGTTGATCGGGGTGGCGACATTCCTGGTGTTGATTATCGCGTTGCTGGCCGTTCCGATTACGTTGACATTCAAGCTGTCCTGGCGCCAGGCGATCCAGGGCGACATTGAATTGCGCTGGCTGTTTGGCCTGGTCCGTGTACGGCCCCCTGCGTTCGGGTCGCGGCCACTCCTTGCGGGAAACGGGCAGGAGAAGCGACAAGTGGGTCACCCCGGACGTTCATCCGGCAGCAAGCGGAATGCCTTTGCGGTTGTGCAGCAAAGTTCATTCCGCCGACGGGTCATCCGATATGTCGGGGATTGCTGGCATGCGGTGCGTAAGCAGAACCTCATTTTGCATCTGCGTGTTGGCCTGGGTGATCCGGCTGATACGGGACAACTATGGGGCATGGTCGGACCCGTGGCAGGCATGCTCGCCAGCACCAGGGAAGCTTCGATTGAAATCGTACCGGAATTCTTCGACGCAACATTTGAACTGGACAGCAGTGGAGACATTCGGCTCGTCCCGCTGCAGATGATCTATCTTGCTGCCGGATTGCTGTTGTCGCCATCCGTATGGCAGGGGATAAAATACATACGCTCGGCAAACTAGTACATGGCTACACTACGCGCCAGCGAAATATCCTATGACTCCCGGCTCAGGCTGATTGCGATAGAGTCTGTCGATTTCCGCTCCAGCAATACAGGCACGCTTTGCCAGGTGTTTGCGAAAATAGAGCCGATTGCACTGGTTGTGTGTGGCCGTGATGCAGCCTATGCCCTCGACATGGAAGCAAGGCCAGCCGTCCTTGAGCACCTGAGACGGGACGTTCCCGGGCTGGATGCGATGCTGCGAGGATATAAGGAGTCGGGGCACAATCATTCCTGACAATAAAGGGGCCGGATACATTAAATTCTCAATCAAGCCATCACATACCACAGCACAAATGCGTTCGATCTTCTGCCCGCTGCTCGGCATGCTGCTCTGTGGCGCGCAGCCTGTCACGGCCGACATTCGCCTGGAGGCGGGAACTGTCTACTACACAGGCCCCATCGACGCAGGACTGAATCAGGAATTATTTGGTCTGGTATCCGGCAGGGCTGTCAACCGGTTGATGATTACCTCCGCTGGCGGCGAGGTCGAAGCCGGTATCGCGCTGGGTCTGTGGATTCATGAAAACGGCATCGACGTGGAGGTTCCGGAATATTGCCTGTCATCCTGCGCCAATTACGTTTTCCCTGCGGGAAAGCACAAGACTATCCATCCGGGCGCAGTCGTCGCATGGCACGGGAATTACAATCACCTGGTGCGGACCGGCCTCTGGCAGGACGATATCGCCGGGCGCATGGAACGCCTCGGGGAAGATGACGCCACCGCCAGACAGCATGCGCGCATGCAGGCCGAGAGGCTGGCTCGCCTGGAGCGGGATTTCTTCGGGCGCATCGGGGTCGATGAATACCTGTGCTGGATCGGGAAACAGCCGCCCTACAATGTCACCAACTATTATTTTCTCTCGGACCGGGACATGGCTCGCTTCGGTGTGACAAAGGTGCGGACCCCGCCGGACTACGCCGGCACAGACGTCTCCGGCCTTGACTCACACATCGTGTACATCGAGCTGAAAAACCAATAGCACAAATCAGCAGTGTCAGACTCAATAAATAAATGGGGACAGCAGTGGACCAGAGCACACACATCCTGATATCAGGATGTGTGTGCTC
>JBATJF010000372.1:0-13854 GCA_049668345.1 Gammaproteobacteria bacterium | reverse complement strand
TCGGGTGCCGGTAGCTTGCCAGCCATGTTAACCAGTTAACGTGTCATGGCCCGGGCGCGGGTATAATCGGACCTGCCATGAAACGAATCCTGCTGTTCCCGTTTGCCGGCCTGTTGCTGGGCGCATTTGCCCTGGCGTTGCTGCTGGCGTCGAACCTGTACACCTACCACCGGCTTACGGCGGAAGCGCCGATTGCCGAGTTGCGTTTCAGGCAGATCGGTCCGCAGCAGTACGAGGCCACGATTGCCTACGGCGACTTCTGTCACGAACAGAACTTCCTGCTGCACGGTGACCAGTGGCGGCTCGATGCCCGGTTTCTCAAGTGGCGGCCCTGGGCAAACCTGCTCGGCTTCGATGCGATGTACCGGATCGAGCGGCTGGGCGGGCGTTACGGATCGGTGGTCGAAGACAACGCCGGGCAGCATCTCGCCCATGAACTGCATGACGCCGAGCGGATCGATCTGCCCGCCATACTCGACCGCTACAGCGGGCCGTTTTCACCGGTCGATACCCTGTATGGCAGCTCGGTCTACGACGCGATGGGCGAGGACCGCCTGTACCGGGTCTATCGCGGGCAGTCCGGCCTGCTGGTCAGGCAGGTGCCGCTGGCTGACATGGCGATCCCCGGTCACGGGATAACGATCGAGATCAACAAGGCCTGCACCGCGGGGCGCGGCATGGTGGACGAGGTGGCGGAATACGCCGGCCGCCTCAATCGCAAGCCTGTGGCCCCCTGAACCTGACCGAAGCCGCGCATCCACCATCCGTCGCCCTCGGGAAAACGCCGGCAGCCCGGTTATCTTATAAATATCAATTAATTGCATAAGCATCGCGGGCCCGCGGCGGAATGGCCATGCGCGGGGTTGAGCAGCGGCGTGGCGGCTCAACTTCAGGGCCGGGAATCCGATAAAAGATGTATGGAAAATCAAAAGATTATCCTCTCAGCGGCGCGCCGGGCCGGCGCCGCGGGGAGAACTGCGGTTTCGCCAGTGCCGGCGGGTATCGTCCATGCCTGAACGGCAGCTGCATCTCGCGGAACAGGATGACGACGTCGATGTCAATTCGGCAGCCGGGATCAATGTTTTCGATACCGAGATCGAGGGGCAACAGCTCGAGCTGATCTATACCCAGGCCCCGGTAGCCATCGGGGCTGCTTTCCTGCTTGCGCTGCTGATGGCGGGGAGCCTGTGGCCGGTGGCGAATCACTCGCACCTGCTCTGGTGGCTGGGTGCGCAGCTGGTACAGAGCCTGTTACGGGGGGGGCTGGTCTATCATTACCGGCAGGCGACACAGGCCAGCCGCAAGCGCCCGTGCTGGATCATGCTGTTCTTCGTGGGCACCTTCCTGGCGGGCATCATCTGGGGTTGTATCGGGCTTATCTACAGCTTTACCTGGCCGATCGAATACCAGACCCTGACGCTGATGTGCATGGCCGGCGTGCTTGCCGGCGCTATCTCGTCCTACGCTGTCAATCTTTCCATCTATGCCGCTTTCATGGTGCCGGCAATCCTGATTCCGGCCCAGTCCATGCTGGTTTACAGCAGCAAGCTGCAGAGCAACCTGGGCCTGATGCTCATGCTGTTCGCCGGTGCGTTGCTGATGATTGCGCGGAACTACAATCACAATGCGGTCAACCTGCTGCAACTCCGGCAGGAGAACAGCAGCCTGCTGGATGAAATGACGGCGGCGAACAATACCCTGTCCAGGGAGGTCGCGGTACGCCAGGCGGCCGAAAAGTCACTGCTCACCGAGCAGCGACTGTTCACCAACGGACCGGTCGTGGTCTTCCGCTGGTCGGCAGAGGAAGGCTGGCCCATCGAGTACGTCTCGCCAGCGGTATCCCAGTTCGGCTACGAGGCGGACGAGCTGATGCAGCATGGCCGGCGGTACATTGATCTCATCCACCCCGGTGACCTGATGCGCGTCCAGGAGTCCGAGATATTCGCCGGTCGCGATGGTCACGAGGCCGTGACGCTCGATTACCGGATTATCGGGGCCGACGGGGTTGTGCGGTGGGTCTACGATTACACCATACCGGTGCGAAATGACAATGGCGTGGTTACCCACTTCTACGGTTACCTGCTGGATATCACCGAAAGAAAATATTCCGAGTTCGAGCAGCAGCAGGAAAAGGAGCGCGTGCAGGTCACGCTGCATTCCATTGCCGATGCGGTCATTACTACCGATGTCAATGGACAGATTGAATATCTGAATCCGAGTGCCGAGGTCATGACCGGCTGGGACTGCTCGATAGCACGCGGCCTCTCGGTCGGCCGGGTGTTCCGCCTGTATGAGGAAGGTGGCCAGGAGTCGGTTCCGGACCCGGTAAGCCTGTGCCTGCATACCGGACAGCCGGTGAAATCCGAGGGCGATCACCAGCTAATGCGACACGATGGCGAGCAACTTTCGATCCGCTATTCCGTGTCTCCTATCCTGACAGATCCCGGCACTGCCCTGGGAGCCATACTCGTATTTCACGATGTCACCAAGGCGCGCCATCTTGAACATAAAGTGTCCTACCAGGCGACTCACGATACGCTCACCGGGCTGTGGAACCGTACTGCATTCGAGTCGCATCTTGCAGGCGCTATCGAAACGACCGGCAAGACCAAGGGCAGTCACGTGGTATGTATCCTCGATATCGATCAGCTCAAGATCATTAACGATACCTGCTCGCACGAATCGGGTGATGACCTGCTGCAGCGTATCGCGGCACTCCTGCAGGGCAGCGTGCGCGAATCAGATGTGATCGCCAGGCTGGGCGGCGACGAGTTCGGTATGCTGCTTATGAATTGTTCGCTGGTCAGTGCAGCGCGCCTTATGGAGGACATTCTGGTCGCAATCGACGCGCTGCGTTTCGCCAGCGGCGGGCGTATCTTCGAGATCAGCGCGAGCATCGGCATGGCGCAGATCAAGCAGGGCTGCAAGGGTACTACCGAGATCCTGAGCGAAGTGGACCTGGCCTGTCATGCAGCCAAGGACAGGGGCGGCAACCGTTACCACATATTCCAGTCCGAAGATGCCGAACTCATTCGCCGCCAGGACGAGATGAACTGGGTTTCCAAGATCTCCGAGGCCGTCGACGCGGATCGCCTTGAGCTCTACTACCAGCGGATCGTGCCATTGTCGGCAGATGCCGGTCGGGAGCTGCACTTTGAGATCCTGGTCAGGATGCGCAGTGAGTCAGGCGAGCTGATTATGCCCGACAGGTTCCTGCCCGCCGCCGAGCGTTACCACCTGATAACGAACATCGACCGCTGGGTTGTCACCAACAGTCTCGCATGGTTTGCGAAGCATGTTAACGTGAAAGGCATGCAGCGGCCGGATACCATGTCGATCAACCTGTCGGGTTTTTCGCTGTCTGATGCGAAGTTCCTTGGCCATATCAAGGGTGCCATCCAGACCTTCCGGGTCCCGCCGGAGGTGCTGTGTTTCGAGATCACCGAAACGGCCGCAGTAGCCAACCTGGCCGCGGCGACGAGTTTTATTCGCGAATTGCGGCAACTGGGCTGTCGCTTCTCGCTGGATGATTTCGGCAGTGGCCTGAGCTCGTTTGCGTACCTGAAAAACCTGCCGGTTGACTACCTGAAGATCGACGGCGAGTTCGTGCGTGAAATGGATACTGACGAGGTGAGTCATGCCATGGTCAGCGCAATACACCAGCTCGGCAGCGTCATCGGCATCCGGACCGTCGCGGAGTTCGTCGAGAATGACAGGATTATCGAGATGTTGACTGCCATGGGCGTTGACTATGCGCAGGGATATGCTATCGCAAAACCTGCGCCGCTGGCGGAACTGGAATGTGCCGACCAGCAATCTGCCTGATTTCCCCCGCCAGTTCCCGGCACTCGCTACAGTCCCGCATACTGCACCAGGCCAAGCGCGATCAGGCCAGGCAGCGCCTGGATCCACAGGATCGAGCGGTTCGCGGTAATGCCGCCGAATACACCGGCAACGATCACGCAAACCAGCAAAAACACGATCATGCTGCCGCGTTGTGCGGGGGCGTACAGTCCCCATAACAGGCCCGCTGCCAGGAAACCGTTGTAGAGTCCCTGGTTGGCGGCAAGCACGGCGGTTTGTTGTGCCTGTTCGCGTGTGAGTCCGAAGATGCGCCTGCCGGTAGGTGTGTTCCAGAGCAGCATTTCCAGGATCATGAACAGGATGTGCAATACGGCGACCAGCGCGATCGAGAGTTTTACCAGGATGCTCATTTCACGATCCTGGCAATTCAGACCGTCAGTGCCGGCTCGGACATGAGCCCGGCCTGCTCGCGCAGCGCCAGGACGTGTTCTTCCCAGTAACGCGATGTATTGAACCACGGGAACGCCAGCGGGAATGCCGGATCATGCCAGCGCCGCGCCAGCCAGGCCGCGTAATGGATGATACGCAAGGTGCGCAGCGGTTCGATCAACTGCAACTCGCGCGTGTCGAAGTCGCGGAACTGTTCATAGCCTTCGAGCATATCGATGAGCTGGCCTTGCATCTCGTGGCGCTCGCCGGACAGCAGCATCCACAGGTCCTGTATGGCCGGCCCGGTCCTGCAGTCATCGAGATCGACGAAGTGCGGGCCGTTATGCGCCCACAGTATGTTCCCCGGGTGGCAGTCGCCATGCAGCCTGATTTCCGTGACTTTGCCGCTGCGTTGCAGGATGGCCGTGACCTGCTGCAGCAGGTCTTCCGTGAGTGTGCGGTAGGCGAGTTCGATGTGTCCGGGCAGAAAATCGTGCTCGAGCAGAAAGCGGCACGAGTCATGGCCGAAACTCTCGACGTCCAGGCGCGGCCGGTGCTCGAACGGCCGCGTCGCGCCGACTGCATGCAGGCGCGCGATCAGGCGGCCTATCCATTCCCGGTCGGCCTGGCTGTTCAGTTCCGGCCAGTGCCCGCCCTGGCGCGGGTAGAGCGCGAAGCGGAAACCCGCTGCCTCGAGGAGCGAATTGCCTGCGACCTGCAGCGGGGCGATGACGGGGATTTCCTCGTCGGCGAGTTCCTGCGAGAAACGGTGCTCTTCAAGGATTGACGCGTTTGTCCAGCGCCCCGGCCGGTAGAACTTGGCGATCAGGGGTACGCTGTCCTCGATGCCTACCTGGTAAACACGATTTTCATAACTGTTGAGTGCCAGCAGTCTGCCATCGCTACGGAAGCCGCACTGTTCCACCGCATTCAGGATGACGTCCGGCGTCAGTCCCGCGTAATCCGCAGATCCGGATACGGTGGGCTGGTTCCCGATGAAACGATTGCCGGACGACATGATTCAGCTAGCCTGTATTTCCCGCCGGGATGGCACCTGCCGTATGACGGGATGCTGAATTCCGATTTTGTATCCCTTCCATGATTTGAATCCCTCAGGTCACAGCTCCGCCGCCGGATCAGAAACGCGGGTCAAGCATGGCGACATGTATCCGCCGGGTCAATGATGCGATGTGCCTGTGCGGGATATCGCCCGCGCCGGATTACTGCATGCCCCTGTTTTCCTTGATCTGTTCGTAGGCCTCCTTGATCTGCTGCGTCTTCTCCGTGGCGATGCGTATCATCTCCTCGGGCAGGCCCTTGGCTATAAGTTTGTCGGGATGGTGCTGGTTCATGAGGCGGCGGTAGGCCTTTTTCACCTCGGCGTCGGATGCCGTGCGCTGCACGCCCAGCACCTCGTAGGCCTGGCTTACGGGCTGCGCCCGGGGTGCGCCGGGTCGGGCGCCGTGCTCCATCCTGAACAGGTGTTCCATATCCTCCCGGCTGAAGCCGAGTTGCGCGCCGATGGAGTGGAGTAGTTGCTGTTCGGCGGGATGGATGTTGCCGTCGGCCATGGCCGTTGCGATCTGGATCTCCATGAACATCTGCAACAGGCTGTGGCGACGATGGCATTCCTGCAGGAACTGGTTCAGCACTTCCCCGAGCGGGAAGCCGGATTTTTTCCCTTCTTTGAACAGCTGGATCGCCGCCTTTCTCTGCGCGGGGCGAAGCTGCATGCGTGCCATGAGCGACTCGCTGGAGGAGATCTCGTCGGGTGTAACCTTGCCGTCGGCCTTGGCGATATGCCCCATCACCGAGAAGGTGGCGGCAAAGAAGGCCGCCTGCACGCGCTCCTGTTGTCCGGGGTCAAAGCCGGCGTGCCGGTCCGTATGGGTGATACCGCGATCGAAGTTCCTGCCCAGTGCTGCGCCCAGCAACGCGCCCAGCGGGCCGCCGAACATGTAGCCCAGGGTGCCTCCCAGCAGTGTGCCCCACCAGGCCATCAGGACGGTGACCGCAGGCGGAGGGTCGGGGTTGCAGGCATCATGCAGGCCTGGTCCGGTTACCTGAAGACGGGGAGCGGGGTGGTGATATACCAGGACCTGGTGTCATCATCGTATTCCCAGACCTGGTTGTCCGTCAGGGTGTTCAGCGTCACCCCGTCATCGTGGTAGAAAACGATCCTGACCACGACCTTGACCCCGGCGCCGTCATCCAGGCTGCCTGTGCTGAGCGTTTCGTATGACGTGATCCTGATATGCTCCAGGGTCTCCGTCGACTGCACCGGATGCTGTCCTTCAGGCAGGCGGCGCATGCTGTCGGCAAGTCCGAATTCGCCCCAGCGTATCGCCTTGCTGTACCTGAACATGGCGGTTTCGAAGGTCGAGGCTTTTTTCTTGCTGCCGATCGTGGTGCATGCGCTCAGCACCAGGACGGTCATGGTTAGCAGTAGTATGGTGCGCATGGTGGCTCCCGCAAGCGGTGTCTGGTGTGGATCAGGGGGCATTATAACTGACCGCTTGCGGGTGCGGGTCATGCGCGGCAGCTGTGTTCGTCCCCGCCGGCGGGGTTGACTGGCAGCCCGAGTTGACAGCTTGCTGCGTCTGGCGGGTTACTTTTTGCTGCCTGTCGCCGGCTTCAGGCGTGCCAGCAGGTTGTCGACACGACTCATGAGTTGTTCGCGCGCCTTGCGTTCCGCCACATAGGCGGTTTCCATTTGCCGGGCCTTGGTCGCGTAGTTATCAAGCTCGCCGCGCAGAACGCCCAGTTCACGCTGCAACTTTTCGATCAGCTGCGAGTTGTCCGGCGTTGCTGCTGTGGCCATCGGCGCGCTCTTGCCGGCGGCCGGTTTGACCGGTTCCGCGGACCTGCTTTTGGCGGGATGCTGCGCGGGAGCCGCAGCTGCCGGTGCGACGGTTGCCACGGCGGGTTTTGCCTGCGCCGACGCGCTGCCTGCTGCATTCATAACCTTGTCGGGGACGCCCTGGTTCAGGCCGCCTTCCAGTACCGAGACATTAAACCCGCGCTTGCCGAGCAGAAAGGCGGCAGCAGCGCTTCTGCGTCCGGTGTCGCAGTAGATGATATATTTTTTACTCTTCTCCAGCCTGTTATAGCTGTTGCGAATCGATGCCAGGGGGATATTCATGCTTTTCGCCAGCGCGTTGTTCTCGTATTCCTCGGGCAGGCGCACGTCCAGCCAGGTGTCCCCGCTCTTGATGGCCGTGAGCGCCATGTCGTAATTCACGTATTGCACCAGCTGTTTCTTGAGGATGTCCAGGAAATAGTGCTTGGACAGCCGCATCAGCCAGCCATCGCTGAGCATGGTTACCGTGGCATTGCGCCGGGCGTCGGATACCAGTGCATCCTCGCCGAAAGAGTCACCGGTCTTCAGTTCGGCCAGCGGCACGTCCCAACCCTTGCCCGAGGCCAGGCGTGTGACCGAGCAGCTGCCTTCGCGGATGATATAGAAATAGTCGCCTTCGTCGCCCTGGCGGATCACCTTGTCTCCGGCGTTGTAGGTGACCGGTTCCAGCGCCTGGATGAGCCGCTGGATTGAGGAGGGCGGCAGTCGCGAGAAGACGTCCGACTGCAGCATGCGCGACATCCAGTCCTCCTCGTTGCCGGCTCCGAGCTTGATTGCGCCCGTCTCGGTGGACTGGTCGAGGGTCAGCATGACATCCAGCAGGGTGGAATCGATCGAGGCGATGACCGATTTTGTGGCGGCGCGTGCCGTAATGATGCGTGGCTGGCGATTGGCCAGCGGGTAACGTGCCGGATCGGTACCCGCACTCACCACGCCGGTGACCTTGCCGCTCTTGTCGATGAAATTGACGACGCCGTCCAGCAGGTAAATCGAGCGATTGTCGGTGTCGCCCTCGCCGAACAGGTAGCTGCCGGCATTCACGTCCATGATTGACAGGCTGGATGCGATTTCCTGAAAGCGGCCATCGGTCAGCGCGTTGAGTGGTATCAGGTCGCGCAGGATTTCCTTGCCGCTGATTTTTCTATCTTTCCGGTTCGGTGTAGCCATGATTCTGCCCGCTGGTGTTGGTCGTATGACAGCTGTTTGCTGCACCGACTTTATCGGCATGGCTACCGATATATGGAGCGTGATAGACGCGCCCGCCCCGGCTTTCTGTAATTATATGAACCAGTTCAAATTAATGGTGGATCAGCCGCTGTGCTGCCGGACCTTGAGGATGACCCCGTCGGCGCCAGTCACAACGACATGGGTGCCGGCCGGCAGGTCATCACCGGTGATGCGCCAGGTGGTGTCGTCGACGCGCAGCACCCCGACCCGGTTGCTGATCGGTTCCTGCAGCGTGAAGGTGCGACCGATGTACTGTTCGCCGCGCCGGTTGAGTGCCGGCTGGTCGGTGAATGCCGGGTTGTCGCGCTGATAGCGGCGGAACAGCGCGATGCTGATGATGGACAGGCCGGAGAAGATGATGACCTGGTATTGCCAGCCCAGCTCCGGGACCAGCAGCATGACAAGACCGACGGCCGCCGCGGCGACCGCGAGCCAGAGAAAGTAGAAGCTCGGCGCCATGACCTCGATCAGCAGCAGGATGCCGGCCAGAATCCACCAGTGCCAGTAATCGACCCGGGTAAGCCATTCCCCGATCATGCGTCGGCCTCTTTCCGGAACGCCGTTTTGGCCACTTCGGCGATGCCGGCGAGCGAACCGATCACGCTGGCGGCCTCCAGCGGCATCAGCACCAGTTTCTGGTTGGGCGCCGCGCCGATGTCTTTCAGCGCACTGACATAGTTCTGGGCGATGAAGTAGTTGATGGCGTTGATGTCGCCCCTGGCGATGGCCTCGGATACCATGGTCGTGGCCTTGGCCTCGGCCTCCGCCCCGCGTTCACGTGCCTCGGCATCCCGGAAGGCGGCCTCGCGGCGACCCTCTGCGTCCAGCACGACGGCCCGCTTTTCACCCTCGGCGCGCAGGATTTCCGACTGGCGCTGGCCCTCCGCCTCGAGAATGACGGCGCGCTTTTCGCGCTCGGCCTTCATCTGGCGTGCCATGGCATCGATCAGGTCCTGGGGTGGCTGGATATCCTTGATCTCGATGCGGGTGACCTTGATGCCCCAGGGCGTGGTCGCGGCGTCGACCACGGTCAGCAACCGGGCATTGATGTTGTCGCGTTGCGAGAGCAGTTCATCGAGGTCCATGCTGCCCATCACGGTACGGATATTGGTCATGGTGAGATTCATGATGGCACGATCCAGTCCGTTGACCTCGTAGGCCGCCTTGGCGGCATCCAGTATCTGGAAAAACACCACGCCATCGGCCCGAATCATCGCGTTGTCGCGCGTAATGACTTCCTGGCTGTCGATGTCGAACACGCTCTCCATCATATTCAGCTTGTGACCGACACGGTCAACGTAGGGGACAATCAGGTTCAGTCCCGGGCGCAGTGTCTTGCGGTAGCGGCCAAAGCGTTCAACGGTCCATTCATAACCCTGTGGCACGGTCTTGATGCCCATCATGACCGTGACCACGGCCAGTACCAGGATGATTAGCGTAAAGGTCGAAAAGCCGTCCATACCCTTTCTCCGTCTTTGTTGGTCTGCACCGAGCGGTGATTGTAAAACAGTGGCGGTGGTGCTGTCCCGCGCATCAGTCCTGTGATTCCGGCAGTATCTGCCCGAGATAGGCAGGTCCCAGCAGCTGCATCTGCTGCAGGATATGGTCGCGCCGCTCGAGGACATAGGCCGACGGCCGGTCGACATGCAGCCGGCGCGGATTCGGCAGCACGGCCGCGACCAGCGCCGCCTGCTCCGGAGTCAGCGTGCCGGCGGAACGGCCGAAGTAGCGCCGCGCCGCTGCCTCGATGCCGAAGGTCCGCTCGCCGGTCTCGGCGATGTTCAGGTAGACCTCGAGAATGCGCTGCTTGGGCCAGAACACCTCCAGCAGCATGGCCATCCAGGCCTCCAGTCCCTTGCGCAGGTAGCTGCGTCCCTGCCACAGGAACAGGTTGCGCGCCACCTGCTGGGTCAGCGTGCTGGCACCGCGCAGGCGCTGTCTGCTCGCATTGTGCGTCACCGCCTGCCGGATTGCCTGCAGGTCGAAGCCGAAATGGTCGGGAAATTTCTGGTCCTCGGCCGCCACCACCGCGAGCGCGGCCTGGGCGGAGATGCGGTCGATATCGACCCAGTGCCAGGTCTGCGGCTGCCCCTCTGTCAGCGTACGCTGCAGCATGACCGCGGAGGTCGGCGGCGGCAGCCAGCGCAGTGCGATGACCGGTACGATGCTGAGCAGCAGCAGGCCGGCAGCCGCGAACAGCAGGAAATGCCTGAGGCGCCGCAGGTGATTTGTGCGCCGCGTGCGACGGCGCCGCTTTTTCGTACCGCTTTTCCGTGCAGGTGCGCGCATACTAGGTGAAGGCCGGTTTTTCCGGTATTGTTTCATGCGTGCCGGGAATTCGCATGCGGTGACATGCGCCACTCGCAGACATCCAGGGTAATCTCATGGCAATCAGTGTTTTTGACCTTTTCAAGGTCGGTATCGGTCCATCAAGTTCGCACACCGTCGGTCCCATGCGTGCCGCCGGCATGTTCGCGCGCGGCCTGCTGGCGCGCAAGACGGGTGATACATTGGCGCGCATCCGGGTCGAATTGTACGGTTCCCTGGGCGCGACCGGTAAGGGGCACGGTACCGACAAGGCGGTTATCCTCGGCCTGGAAGGCGCGGAGCCGGAAACCGTGGATACCGACAGCATACCCGCCTGGCTGGCGCGCGTCAGCGATGCCGGCCGCCTCAACCTGCTGGGCAAACACGAGCTGACCTTCGACGCCGGCCAGGACCTGCAGTTCTACCGGCAGAAGGTATTGCCCTATCATCCCAACGGCATGAAATTCCATGCCTATGACGATGACGGAAACACTATCTATTCGCGCACCTATTACTCGGTCGGCGGCGGCTTCGTCGTCAATGAAACCGCGGCCGGTGAGGACCGTATCGTGGCGGACGCCACGGTATTGCCGTACCCGTTCACGACCGGAATGGAACTGCTGGCGCACTGTGAAGAGCAGGGCGTGTCCGTCAGCGAGATCATGCTGCAGAACGAGTGCGCCTGGCGCAGCAAAGCCGATATCCGCGCAGGCCTGCTGCATATCTGGTCGGTCATGCAGGAATGCGTCGAGCGAGGTTGCCGCACTGAGGGTGTGTTGCCCGGCGGGCTGAAGGTCAAGCGCCGTGCCGCCCGCCTGCATCGTCAGCTGATCGGCGAGAAGGAATTGTACCGGGTGCCGCTCGGCACCATGGACTGGGTCAACCTG
Source organism: Gammaproteobacteria bacterium (assembly GCA_049668345.1). Taxonomy (GTDB): domain Bacteria; phylum Pseudomonadota; class Gammaproteobacteria; order UBA9214; family UBA9214; genus UBA9214. The sequence goes on along the minus strand of JBATJF010000372.1, from coordinate 2,340 downwards.
TTCGCGCTGGCGGTGAACGAGGAAAATGCGGCCGGTGGCCGGGTGGTCACGGCTCCGACCAATGGCGCGGCCGGTATCGTGCCGGCGGTGATGCATTACTTCTGGAAGTTCTGCTCGGGTTACAGCGAGGATGCCATTATGCGATTTCTCCTGACGGCCGGAGCGATCGGCATCCTGTACAAGGAGAATGCCTCCATCTCGGGTGCCGAGGTAGGCTGCCAGGGTGAGGTGGGCTCGGCCTGTTCCATGGCCGCCGGGGCGCTGACCGAGGTGACCGGCGGCACGCCGCAGCAGGTGGAGAATGCCGCCGAGATCGCCATGGAACACAATCTCGGCCTGACCTGCGATCCCGTCGGCGGACTGGTGCAGGTGCCATGCATCGAGCGCAACGCGATGGGCGCGGTGAAGGCGATCAACGCCTCGCGCATGGCGCTGCGTGGGGACGGCACGCACTTCGTGTCGCTCGACAAGGTCATCAAGACCATGCGCGAGACCGGCGCCGACATGAAAACCAAGTACAAGGAAACCGCGCGCGGCGGTCTCGCGGTGAACGTGATCGAGTGCTGACAATATATATGTCTCGCGCCAAGACGCAAAGTCGCCAAGTAAAAAACTCGCGCAGAGACGCAGAGATCGCAGAGGATTTACTTTCACCACTCCCTGCGGGAGAGGTGATCGATACAGACAGGCCGGGTATGCCACAGGTCAGAAGGGTATACACAAAACCCGCAGCACATTCGCGTACAAGCAATATTTACTCTGCGTATTCTCTGCGTCTTGGCGCGAGACAGGTTTTTATGCGCGCATCAATCAGCCGGCCTTGAGACGGCGGTGCATCTCCAGCAGGGTGAGCTCGGTGGTGTCCCAGTCGATGCAGGCGTCCGTCACCGAGACACCGTACTTCAGGTCGGCCATGTTTTTTTGAATCGGCTGGTTGCCGGCGTGGATGTTGCTCTCCATCATCAGACCGATGATGGACATGTTACCCGCGAGTATCTGCCGGGTGACTTCCTCCGCGACGCCCGGTTGCAGGTCCGGGTTCTTGCATGAGTTGTCATGGCTGCAGTCGACCATGATGCAGGAACTGACGCCGGCCCCGGCCAGGGCCTGTTCGCAGCGGGCGATGCTGTCCGCGTCGTAGTTCGGCTGGGCATTGCCGCCCCTGAGCACGATGTGGCCATAGGCGTTACCGGTGGTCTCTACGATGGCCACGTGGCCGCCCGAGTCGATACCGAGAAAGCTGTGCGGGTGGCTGACCGATTTCAGGGCATTGATGGCGACGGCGAAGCTGCCGTCGGTTCCGTTCTTGAAGCCGACTGCGCAGGACAGGCCGCTGGACATCACGCGGTGGGTCTGTGACTCGGTGGTGCGGGCGCCGATGGCCGACCAGGAAATCAGGTCCTGGATATATTGCGGCGAGATGGGATCGAGTGCCTCGGTCGCCAGCGGCAGCCCCAGCTCGGCGAGATCCAGCAGCAGCCGGCGTGCGATGTGCAGGCCTTCCTCGATTTCGAAGGAGCCGTTCATGTGCGGGTCGTTGATCAGCCCTTTCCAGCCGATGGTGCTGCGCGGTTTCTCGAAATAGACCCGCATGACCAGGAACAGGGTGTCGCTGACCTCGTCGGCCAGCGCCCGGAGCCGCTTGCCGTAATCGATGGCGGCAGCCGGATCATGGATGGAGCAGGGACCTACCACGATCATCTGGCGCTTGTCCCTGCGGTCCAGGATATCGCGCACGGTGGCACGGTTGCGGATAACGGAATCCACCACGCCGGCGGTGTTCGGCAGCCGGCGCTTCAGCTCATCCGGCGTAATCAGGCGCTTGACCGCGCTGATGTTGATGTCTTCGATACGGTGGTCGGTCATGGTGTTTCCGGCCCGTTCCGGGGGCGTGTCAATTTGCGGGCAGATCATACCAGAGTGGGGCGCCGGCGGCCGGATTCCGGACCGGTGCGGGATCAGTTACGGGCTGGGGGGGCGGAGGGCCATGGCTGCGCCTGCTTGACATGGAAGTGAAGCGAAGGTGGGATTTTCGCCCGTATTTCAAACCGGATCGGTACTGCGGCGACCCGGGGGCCGGTTGCCGCTGGGTTTCAAAGGTCGCCGGGCCATGCACCGGGGCGTTCCACCCTCGCCCGGTGGGAAATGCGGGTCAACCCAGGGCAGATTCCATGGAGCTGATTTCCTCGGCGGATTCCTCAAGGATCTTGCGTATGGCTTCATAAGATATGCGCAGGCGTTTGCAGGCCGGTATGGACGCGAAGTCCGGCATCTCGTCCTCGGCCAGGTCCTTGATGTTGTCGATCAGGTTCGCCACCAGCACGACGTCGACAATGTCCG
>JBATJF010000371.1:0-1775 GCA_049668345.1 Gammaproteobacteria bacterium | reverse complement strand
ACCCAGACCAGCCCGCTGTCATCAGCATCAGTCAGCGCCGCCGGGTAGGCCTCCGAACTGCGCGTCACGACGGGCCGGCCGCAGGCCAGCGCCTGGTAGACCTTGTTGGGAATGACCCTGCCCGCCTTCGGTGTCGTGCCGAAAATCCCGAGCAGGATGTCGGCCTGCCGGATGCGGGCCGGCAATTCCTCGTAGGGCAGCCAGTCCTCGAAGCGGACGTCGGCAAGACCCGCGGCGTCAACCTCGCACCGCTTGCGCAGCGGGCCCTGCCCGAGCAGCGTCCAGACCAGCGGCGGTCCCTGGTACACGCGGGCCGCCTCGACCACGACCTGCGGCCCCTGCAGCGGGATGAAGCTGCCGAAGAACAGCGCCTCCAGCGGTTGATCGCCACGCAGCGGGGCGGCCGGACCGGGCCGGAACAGGGATTCCTCGGCACCGACATAGACCACCGCGAGCCGGTTCCTGTCCACCCCGAGCACTTGCGCGAAATAACCGGCATGCGCAGGCGTATCGGCCAGCACACGATCGGCGCGCTGGAATTGCGTCCGCTCCCTGACCAGCAGCCTGACCGCGCGCGCACTGCCGGGCGCGATCTTGCCCCGCTCGTCGACCTGCTTGTCATAGGCGGAAATGAGCGGATCGAAAACCAGCGGCACGCCCTGGCGCCGCGCCCAGCGACTCGCCGCCGCCAGGTCGCGCTGGCGAAAACACGGCACCCAGACCAGGTCGGGGCGCGGGATGCGTCGCAGATGCGCCTCCAGGTCACCTACCGCGCTGAGCCGGGAATGGAAATCCCGGACCTCCCAGCCCAGCTCGCCGAGCAGCTGGCGCAGGATGCGGTTGCGGGAATAGCCGGGATCGAAACGCCCCCACCAGAGTACCGTTTTCATTGCGGGCCGCTCCCCGCGTCCCCGCCTGCCAGCTGCCGGTACAGGTCCAGCGTCCTGTCCAGCATGTCCTCGAGGGTATAGGCATTGCCCGGCGGCACGGCTGACGGTGTCTCGAGGAGTTGCGCCGTGCGCTCCAGCAACCCGGAGGTATCGCCGCGCGCCACCTTGCCCGCCGGGTAGAGCGCATCGAGGATCTCTCCCACGCCGCCGTGCGCGTAACCGATCACCGGCACACCGAGGCTGAGCGCCTCGAGTACCGTCCTGCCGAAGGATTCCGGCTTGTTCGACAGGGACAGGACGATATCCGAAAACGCATAAACCTCGCGGATGTCCCGGCGCTGCCCGGTGAACGTGATGCGGGCCGCCAGCCGCCTGTCATCAACGAGCTGTTGCAGTTCCCTGATGTAGGATTGCCGCCCCGGATCGAGATGACCCACAATCAGGCCATGCACATCGTGACCCTGCGCCACCAGGGCCGCGATCAGCCCGATAAAATCCTCGTGTCCCTTCAGGCGCGTCAACCGCCCCGGCAGCGTCAGTACCCGGCGTCCCTTCAACAACGGGTACCGGCCATACCATGCGTCCAGCCAGTCCACATCGGGCCGGTAGCCATACGGGAACTCGGCCCGGTCCACGCCGCGGTGGATGGTGACGACGCGCTGCGGATCGACAGCCGGGTATTTATCGAGGATGTAGTTGCGCACCGTGTCCGATACGGCAACCACGCGCTCGCCGCGGGTCATGATTGCGCTGTAGCGGTTGACCGAGTAAAGCCCGTGCACGGTCGTGACAAAACGCGGCCGCCCGGCGGCCGGCAGGCCACGCCAGGCCAGCCAGGCGACCCACGCCGGCAGACGCGAACGCGCATGCAGGATATCCACGCCC
>JBATJF010000370.1:0-3764 GCA_049668345.1 Gammaproteobacteria bacterium | reverse complement strand
CGCTAGCACAGTGCACGTCATTCCTCCCTCTCCCAAGAGAGGAACAGGGGGCGGGCCGGGCGCTTTGAAAATACGTAACTTGATGAAAATATACATATTTCAAAAACATCGCGGGCTGTCTCCTGTTTGCCAGTCGAGGATGAAATCCGCGATCCCCGCCGCCTGGCTGATATCGAGCAGCGGCAGTCCGGCACAGTCCAGCGGGGCATCGCTGGCAACGGCGATGATGCTGCCATCCTCCCGGCACAGCAGCGGATGACCGAGTGACGGGCGATGCAGTTCGATCTTTGGAAACGGGAGATGCCTGAAACCCTCGACCAGTACCAGGTCAACCGCGTCGAGGTCGAGCGCGCTGACGAGTTCCTCCAGTCGCGGTTCGCAGGGGACGGGGTGTTCCGTGACCAGCGCCCGGCGCCGGCTGGATGCGATGAGCACCTGGCGTGCGCCGGCCTTGCGCAGTTCGTAACTGTCCTTGCCGGGTGTGTCGATATCGAAATCATGATGTGCATGCTTGATCATGGCGATGCGCAGGCCCTGCCGCTGTAACAGCGGAATCAGCTGCACCAGCAGGGTGGTCTTGCCGGTGCCGCTGAACGCCGCGAAGCCGAGCACCGGTGTGTCAGGAATCACGGGCTGAAACTGCCGGGAAACAGCAGCCGGCCGGGGTAGCCGCTGCGCAGCAGGCAGCCTTCCACCAGGCGTGCGTAGTCCTCATGCACGCCGCGCCGCAGGATCGTACCCGAGATATAGACGCCTGGCAGCAACAGCAGCAGGATCAGCGGCAGGTAGCGTGCCTGCAACAGCCAGGCGGCCAGCGGCAACAGGTACAGCGGCCAGCTGAACAGGAGGCCGCGCAGCCCGTGCTTGCATCCCAGTATCACGCGCGCGAGCACGCGATGCAGCCGTTGCTGTCGCGAATTGTAGATAGCAAGAAACACGCCGCGCTCGAAATCGTTGCGGATGTCGGCGAGGCATTTGGGTGCAGAAGCGTTCATGTTGTTAACACAGCAGTTGATGTTATTCGCGTACGGGTCTCGCGCCAGACGAAAAAAGCAATCGCCACAGAAGTCACGGCGAGCACGGAGGCGTTAATGCCTTCGCCGTACTGGTGGACCTTTCAGCATGGAAGTCCCTTCAACCCGTGTTTGACTTTCCTGATTTTACCTATTGATGCGACAGGAATCGTTATTTCCGTGTTTTGCGTGGCCATTTTACATGGCGGCCGCAGTCCACGAAAACAGGTCGCCACCGCGCAGCTGGCTGTATGCCTTTTAATGGCAGTCCGGGAGCACGCCGACCTGCGGCATATCCGCCAGTCCGGTTTCCCGTGCGTGCGCTTCGAAACCCTTGTTGCGCCAGAAGAACGCGCCCGGCATGGTGGTGGGAATGACCAGTGCATAGAACAGTGCGCGGCCGACAACAGCCGCCGCGGCGATGACGGCGGTCGTCATCAGCCAGGCCAGCAGGCCGGGTACGCCACCCGGGGCGGTCACCGCCAGTGCCAGCAGCAGCGCCATGGCGAGACCGATGCCGCTGTTGCGCGCGAGGTAGGTGTAACCGAAGCGGGTAGTCTGCTCGAAGTGCGAGGCCTGGCCCTCGCCGCTGCCTGCCCGCAGGTCACGCGCATGGTAAAACAGGCCGATGGCCTCCAGTGCCAGTCCTGCCAGCATGACGACGGCCAGGCTTGCGGCCGTCTCCTGCCAGGCCAGGCCGTAGTAGTGCTGAACGCCGGCATACACCGCCACGATCAGCAGCGGACCAAGCGTCAGCATGCTGCCGTAAAACGAGGTCAGCACCTGCCAGTGATTCCAGAATGGACGTGCCGCGATACGGTAGATCCGGTGCATGAAATACAGAGCTGCAAGGCCGGAAAGCACCGCGCCCCAGCCGCTGACTTGCACCAGCGCGGCCAGCAGCCCGTCAGGCAGCCAGCCGAACAGCATGGGCAGGGCGCACAGCAGGCTGTAGGCGCCGAGGAAGTTGTAGAACACCGCGATCCCCGCCACCTCCCGGCTCACCGGAGAGTAACGCAGGTTGTTGAAGGCGCGATAGAAACGGTGCGGACGGCCCAGGTGCAGCGTGGACAGCACCAGTGCCAGGGTCTGGATGCCGATCAGGCCGAACAGCGTGAGCGGCATGGCCACCGGGTGGCTCTGCATCGACAGGGTCTGCAGGCCAAGCAGCGGGCCGAGAAACAGCACGATGAAGGCGCCGATCACCGCCTGCGAGACCAGTGTGAACACCACCAGCGGATTTTCGCGCGTGCCAAGATTTTTCAGATTCCAGGTCCGCATGCGCCGCGTTTCATCCACACGCGGCAGATAGGACTCGCCCTGCTTGCCGCTGCGTTCATAGCGTATCGGCATGCTGTCCGGGCGCGTCATCGCGCGCGGCAGGCTGCGCGTCTGCTGGAAGCGGATATTCGGATGCGTGATATCCGGTGACGGAAAACCGGGGATGCGGGTCTCCAGCTGGTCGCGATGTTCCGGTTTCGTTTCCATGATGCCGAAATCCAGCGCACCGGCCAGACAGGCCGCTGCACAGGCCGGTTTCAGGCCGACCTCGAGCCGGTCCACGCACATGTTGCACTTGGAAACATGGCCGGCCCGGGTATCCAGCTGCGGCGCGTTGTAGGGACATACCCAGGTGCAGTAGCCGCAGCCGAAACAGATGTCCGGGTCCTGCAGCACTGCGCCGTACTCGGCAAACTTGGTGTAGGCGCGCGTCGGGCAGCCCTTCAGGCACACCGGGTCGTCGCAGTGATTGCATGCCATGGAGATGTTGAGTCGCTGGTAGGCGGGATAATTGCCACCCTCCACGTAGCCGACCGAGCGGAATGCGATGTGCGCGGGCAAGTCGTTCTTTTCCGAGCAGGCCGCCTCGCAGGCATGGCAGGAGATGCAGTTGTCGGCGTTGAAATAGAAGCCGTGCTGCTTGTAGCGGTCCGGGTTGTCCGGCACGCTGTCATCGCCGTTGATGTTGAGCGACTGCCCGCGCAGCTCATGACCTTCCGGAACGGTCTCGATCGGCGTGCCATAGCAATTCGTCTCCGGGTGCGCGGCCTGCGGCACGAAGGCATAGGGCTGTTCTTTCGGGCGCGGTTCAAACATGTTTAATCCACCCGGGAAAAAATATTTTGCGAAAATGATTTTTCATGATCAGAACGCCCTCGCGGCGCGGTTGCGCTCGGCGGCGGCCACCTGGTCGCTGGCCGGTTCGATGCGTACGGCACATTGCTTGTAGGCGGGCTGGCGCGAGTGCGGATCGAGCAGCCCCAGCGACAGGCGGTTCACGCATTCGTGGTAATGGAAGGGGATGAACACCATGTCACGTGGCACGCGCTGGGTACATTGCACCAGCACCACGGCGTCGCCGCGGCGCGAGGTCAGGCGCGCGTACGCGCCGTGCTCGATGCCGAGTTCCGCGGCGGCGTCCGGGTTCATCTCCATGTACGGGGTCGGGCTGAACTTGTTGGCGTTGCTTACCTTGCCGGTGCGGGTGCGGGTGTGGAAGTGTTCCACCACGCGGCCGGAATTGAGCCAGAACGGGTATTCTGCGTCGGGACGCTCGTTGTCATCGAAGAACGGCAGCGCGATCAGGTTTGCACGGCCGCTGGCGGTCTGGTAGACACCGTCCGTGTACAGGCGCTGCGAGCCTTCCGGTGCAGTCTCTTCGTTGCAGGGCCACTGGATGCCGCGGCTGGCCTCGATCCTGTCGTAGCTCATGCCGGAGTAGTCGAGCATGCGTCCCTTCGACAGTATCCT
>JBATJF010000369.1:0-2773 GCA_049668345.1 Gammaproteobacteria bacterium | reverse complement strand
CAGCAACACGCCGTCGTAGCCGGAGGCATCCAGCGTGCCGCCCTGCCCGGTATCCAGCGCCGCCTGCAGGAAGCCGCCACGGTTGTCCAGACTGACGGCCCAGCGCAGCCGGAGACAGGGCCGCCCCGCAACGGTATCCGGCGTCAGGCTGCCTTGCGACACACCGCCCATGACAGCGTCGGTGACGAGGCGCCAGGCCGGACCCTGCGCCGATTGCAGGTCGCCGGTGCTGCGATCATCGAGAATCAGGGTGGAATCGGCGGCCATGGCAGTTAACAGGGGCAATGCAAGCACGCACAGTATGACTGTCTTGCGGCAGCTAAACCACATATGGACCTCCTCCAGGTTGACCGCGGGCAACTGATCGCCGGCATGACTGGCCGACACACCGGTGCAATAGTGACAGCGTTAGCGCCGGGCTGCCATCGCCAATCCCCGCCTGAGCCGATCTTCGAATCCGTTTCGTGCTACTTTTTGCATGCACGGCGGCTTTATGTAACCGGTTTTGCGGGCCGGGCACCGTTTCAAACTGGAGGCAGAGCAGATGCTGAAATTCATAAGTAAACACATCCTTACCGGACTGGTGACGATCCTGCCCGTCGTGCTCACGGCTTACCTGCTGTACTGGCTGGTGGTCTCGGCGGAAACCGTGCTGGGCGACATGATTCGCCTGTGGCTGCCGGCGGATCGCTACAAACCCGGCATGGGTGTGCTGGCCGGGTTGCTGGTCACCTTCATCGTGGGCCTGCTGATGCATGCCTACGTGGTGCAACGGCTGTTCGCCAGGGGCGAAAGCCTGCTTTATCGCATGCCCGTGATCAAATCGATTTATACGGCGCTGCGCGACTTCCTGAATTATTTTTCACCGGACAGCAAAAAAGAATTCGACCAGGTTGTGGCGGTAACGCTGGGTGACACCGGCATGGAGGTGATCGGTTTCGTGACCCAGGCCAACCCTGACAATCTGCCGGAAGCATTACGCACACCGGACAGCATCATGGTCTACCTGCCGCTGAGTTACATGATCGGTGGTTATGCCGTACTGATACCGCGCAGCGCCATCCGGCCGGTCGACATGAACATGGAGGAAGCGATGCGCTTCACCCTGACCGCAGGCGTCACCGGGTCGACCAGACCCGGAAAGATAAAAAATATGTAGGGTGCACTCCGTGCTCCGTTCGCGGTGCGCAAAACACACCCTGCGCCCGGGCGTTGTGTTTCCGTGTCCTTCCGTGGATTCCGTGGCCGTTATTTTTGCCGGGTGCACTCCATGCACCGCTGCCGGTGCGTAAAACGCACCCTGCGTCTGTGTTTTTATTATTCCGTGTATTTCCGTGTGCTTCCGTGGCCATTCTTCTTTTCACGTCTCACGTCTCACGTCTCCCGTCTCGCACCCGCTAATGAGATTTTCCTTTGCGTGTTTGCGTCCTGGCCCGAAACAGCTTTTCGACACCTGCACGCACCATCCACTCAGGCCGGGCGCAGGCCGTGTGCGCTCAGCGGCAGGGAGTTGATGGGCTTGCCGGTGGCGGCATACAGGGCATTGCACAGCGCCGGGGTAACCGGCGGCAGCGGCGGCTCGCCTATGCCGCCCCAGAAGTCGCTGCTGGCGACGATGCGGGTTTCCACCAGCGGCATCTGGCGCAGGGTCAGCATCGGGTAATCGTCGAAGTTGCCCTGCTGTACCCGGCCCTTGCTGATGGTGATGTCGCCGAACAGCGCGGCGGTCAGGCCGTAGGTGATCGCGCTTTCGACCTGGGCGGCGATGGTGTCCGGGTTGACCACGTGTCCGGGATCGATGGCACAGACCACGCGCAGCAGCTGGAAGGTACTGTCGTCGTTGACCCTCACCTCCACCACCTGCGCGCAGTGACTGCCGTAGCTGGTCTCCACCGCGATGCCGCGGAAGGTGTTTTTCGCCAGCGGCTTGTCCCAGCCGGCCTGCTCCGCGACCGCCTGCAGCACGGCGCGCTGCTTCGGCGCCTCCTTGAGCAGGTCGAGCCGGAACCGGTACGGGTCCTGGCCGGCCGCGCGCGCCACCTGGTCGAGAAAGTGTTCGCGGAAATACGCGTTCTGGGAATGGTTCACCGAACGCCAGAATCCGACCGGCACATGCAGCGTGCGCAGGGCGTAGTCCGTGCGCAGATGGGGCACGGCATAGAAGGTGTCGGCCAGGCCCTGCAGCGCGATCGGGTCACTGCCGTCTGACGCCTTCATACCCAGCGAGGTCAGGATGGAGGGCGCGGCGACGCGCGCGCGCAGACCGGTCAGGTGTCCCTTGTCGTTGAGCGCAGCCGTCAGGCGCGCCATGCTGGCCGGGCGGTAGAAGTCATGCTGCGTGTCTTCCTCGCGTGACCACAACAGCTTCACGGGCCGGCCGACCTGTTTGGCGATGCGCACGGCCTGCTCGGTAAAATCCTGGCTGGTGCCGCGCCGGCCGAAGCCGCCGCCGAGCTGCGTGTTGTGCACCTCGACCCGCAGCGGATCGACACCTGCGGCACGCGCCGCGGCCTCCAGGCTGGCACTCGCGTTCTGCGTCGGCACCCAGACCTCGACACGGCCGTCACTGTGCACGGCCGCGGTGCAGGTCATGGGCTCCATGGTCGCGTGCGCGAGGTAGGGCGCGTAGAAGATCGCCTCGACCTGTTGCGCGGGTGAAGCGAAGACGCTGTCCGGCTTGCCGTGTTCGGCCATGACCACCGCCTCCTCCGCCGCCAGGCCGGCCTCGAGACTGGCGCGGATGTCGGCATCGGCGACGGCGCCGTTGCCGGCC
>JBATJF010000368.1:0-1905 GCA_049668345.1 Gammaproteobacteria bacterium | reverse complement strand
CTCGCCCACCACGCGCCCGTCCTGCACCAGCACGCAACCCACGCGCGGATTCGGGTCGGTGCCATACAGACCGCGCCGTGCGAGCCGCAGGGCATGCGCCATGTGCAGGTGATCGGTGGCAGCAGGCATCTTTCAGGTCGGGCAGGCATTCATGGCGATGAACAGCGGCGTCTGGCTACCGGCTCAGTCTTCCGGCAGCAGTGAAATCTGGTCCTTGCGCTCTTCCGCGGTCGGCTCGCTTTCCAGGCGTTCGATCTCCTCGCGAAAGGCATTCACATCCTCGAAGCTGCGATACACCGAGGCAAAGCGCACATAGGCTACCTGGTCGAGCTGGCGCAGCTCGTTCATCACCCACTCGCCCAGCATGCGCGACGGGATCTCGCGCTCGCCGCTGGCGCGCAGGCGGTGCTGCAGGCGGCCGATCGCGGCGGCCACGCTGTCGGAATCGACCGGGCGCTTTTCCAGCGCACGCATCATGCCACCGACCATCTTCTTCTCGTCGTACGGTTCGCGCGCGCCGTTGCCCTTGATGATGCGCGGCATCACCAGCTCGGCGAACTCGAAGGTCGTGAAACGTTCGCCGCAGGCCAGGCATTCGCGCCGGCGCCGCACCTGGGCGCCCTCGCCCGCCAGCCGCGAGTCGATGACCTTGGTCTCCTGCTTACCGCAAAACGGGCAATACATAACGCGTCCTGCTGCCGGTCAGTTCATCTCGTAGACAGGGAAGCGCTTGCACAGCGCGAGCACCTTGCCGCGCACACGCTTGATCACGGCCGGGTCGTCGATGTTGTCCAGCACATCGCACATCCAGCCTGCCAGCTCGCGCGCCTCGGCCTCGCCCATGCCGCGGGTGGTCATGGCCGGCGTGCCGATGCGGATACCGCTGGTGACAAACGGCGACTGCGGATCGTTCGGCACGGCGTTCTTGTTGACGGTGATATGGGCCGCGCCCAGCGCCGCGTCAGCTGCCTTGCCGGTCAGCCCCTTGTCGACCAGGTCGACGAGGAACAGGTGATCGTCGGTGCGGCCGGACACCACCCTGTAGCCGCGTTCCATCATCACGCTCGCCATGGCACGCGCATTGTCCAGCACCTGCTGCTGGTAGGTAATGAAGTCAGGCTCCATGGCCTCCTTGAATGCCACGGCCTTGGCCGCGATCACATGCATCAGCGGGCCACCCTGCGTGCCGGGGAACACCAGGGAGTTGAGCTTTTTCTCGATTGCCTCGTTGGCGCGCGCCAGTATCAGGCCGCCACGCGGCCCGCGCAGGGTCTTGTGGGTCGTGGTGGTCGTGATGTCGGCGATATTCACGGGGCTCGGGTAGATGCCGGCCGCGACGAGACCGGCGACATGCGCCATGTCCACGAACAGCCAGGCGCCGACGCTGTCGGCGATGTCGCGGAAACGCTGCCAGTCGACAGTGAGTGAATAGGCGGAAAAGCCCGCCACCACCATTTTCGGCTTGTGCTGTTTCGCCAGCGCCTCGACCTGGTCGTAGTCGATCGCGCCGGTTTCCGTATCCAGGCCGTACTGCACGGCATTGAACAGCTTGCCGGAAAAGTTCACCTTCGAGCCGTGGGTCAGGTGGCCGCCGGCATCGAGGCTCATGCCGAGGATGGTATCACCCGGCTGCAACAGCGCCAGGTACACCGCGGCATTGGCCTGCGAACCGGAGTGCGGCTGCACATCGGCGTAATCGGCCTTGAACAGCGCTTTCGCACGGTCGATGGCAAGCTGCTCGGCGATGTCCACGAACTCGCAGCCACCGTAGTAGCGCTTGCCCGGGTAACCCTCGGCGTACTTGTTGGTCAGCACAGAACCCTGCGCCTCCAGCACGCGCGGACTGGCATAGTTCTCGGAGGCAATCAGTTCGATGTGGTCTTCCTGGCGTTGACGCTCTCCCTG
>JBATJF010000367.1:0-13484 GCA_049668345.1 Gammaproteobacteria bacterium | reverse complement strand
CGCGTCGGCGCGGCGGTTGGCACCGGCGGTGACAGCGAGGCGCGTATCGCGGCGCTGGCCGCGGCCGAGGTCGACGTGGTCGTGGTCGATACCGCGCACGGTCATTCGCAGGGCGTGCTGGATCGCGTGCGCTGGGTGAAGCAGCACTATCCGGACCTGCAGGTGATCGGCGGCAACATCGCCACCGCCGCGGCGGCGCGTGCGCTGGTCGAGGCGGGCGCGGACGGCGTCAAGGTCGGTATCGGTCCCGGTTCCATCTGCACCACGCGCATCGTTTCCGGGATCGGCGTACCGCAGATCACCGCCGTGGCGAACGTGGCCGAGGAGCTGAAGAAAGACGGCATTCCCCTGATCGCCGACGGCGGCATCCGCTATTCCGGTGATCTCGCCAAGGCGCTGGCCGCCGGCGCCTGGTCGGTGATGATCGGCAGCATGCTGGCCGGTACCGAGGAGGCCCCGGGCGAGGTGGAGCTTTACCAGGGACGTTCCTACAAGGCCTACCGCGGCATGGGCTCGCTGGGTGCGATGAAAGAAGGCTCCAGCGACCGCTACTTCCAGGAAGGCGGCGAGCCGGACAAGCTGGTTCCCGAAGGCATCGAGGGTCGTGTGCCCTACAAGGGTTCGATGATCGCGATCCTGCATCAGCTGATGGGCGGCTTGCGTTCCAGCATGGGCTATACCGGTTGTGCCAGTATCGAGGAGATGCGCACCCGGCCGGAATTTATCCGCGTGACCAGCGCCGGCATGCGCGAGAGTCACGTGCATGATGTGACCATCACCAAGGAAGCGCCCAACTACCGGCTGGATACCTGAGGCCGGCGCCTGGTCGCCTCACTTTCTAACACGGCATGACAGACAACATCCACGCTCACCGGATCCTGATCCTGGATTTCGGTTCCCAGTACACCCAGCTGATCGCACGCCGCGTGCGCGAACTGGGCGTGTACTGCGAGATCTTTCCCTGGGACGCGGAACCGGACGAGATCGCCGGATTCGGCGCACGCGGCATCGTCCTCTCAGGCGGGCCCGAGACGGTCACCGCCGACACCTCGCCACGCGCGCCGGCCGTGGTGTTCGAGTCCGGCGTGCCGGTGCTGGGCATCTGCTACGGCATGCAGACCATGGCGGCGCAGCTTGGCGGCAAGGTGGAAAATGCCGACCATCACGAATATGGCTATGCCCGGGTGCGTGCACGCGGACATTCCCGCCTGCTGACCGATATCGAGGACCATACCTCGGACGAAGGTTACGGCCTGCTCGACGTATGGATGAGTCACGGCGACCGCGTGGTGCAGTTGCCGGATGGTTTCAGGGTGAATGCCAGCACCGACAGCGCGCCCATCGCCGGCATGGCCGATGACGCGCGCGGTTACTACGGCATCCAGTTCCACCCGGAAGTGACCCATACCCGCCAGGGCGGGCGCATCCTGCAGCGTTTTGTCATCGATATATGCGCCTGTGACGCGCTGTGGACGCCGGACCACATCGTCGAGAGCAGTATCCGCGAGATTCGTGCAAAGGTCGGCAGCGACAAGGTGCTGCTGGGTCTGTCCGGCGGCGTCGATTCATCGGTGGTGGCGGCCCTGCTGCACAAGGCCATCGGCGAACAGCTGGTGTGTGTGTTCGTCGACAACGGCCTGCTGCGCCACCGCGAGGGTGACCAGGTAATGGCGACCTTCGCCGAGCACATGGGCGTGCGTGTCATCCGCGTCGATGCCGAGACGCGCTTCCTCGCTGCGCTGGACGGCGTGCAGGACCCGGAACGCAAGCGCAAGGTCATCGGCAACCTGTTCATCGAGGTGTTCGAGGAGGAGGCCGCGAAGCTGAGCGGCGACACGCAGTGGCTGGCGCAGGGCACGATCTACCCGGACGTGATCGAGTCCGCCGGCGCCAGGACCGGCAAGGCACACCTGATCAAGTCGCACCACAACGTCGGCGGTCTGCCGGAAGAGATGAAGCTGAAGCTGCTCGAGCCACTGCGCGAGCTGTTCAAGGACGAGGTGCGCAAGCTCGGCGTCGAACTCGGGCTGCCCTACGACATGGTCTACCGTCACCCGTTCCCGGGCCCGGGGCTGGGGGTGCGAATCCTGGGCGAGGTGAAGAAGGAATACGCCGACTGCCTGCGGCTTGCCGATCACATCTTCATCGAGGAGCTGCGCCGGCATGACCTGTACGACACGGTGAGCCAGGCCTTCACCGTATTCCTGCCGGTGCGCTCGGTCGGCGTGACCGGCGACGGGCGGCGCTATTCCTGGGTGGTGGCGCTGCGCGCCGTCGAGACCATCGATTTCATGACCGCGCGCTGGGCGCACCTGCCCTACGAATTTCTCGACACGGTGTCGCGCCGTATCATCAACGAGGTGCCGCACATCTCGCGCGTTGCCTATGACATCTCCGGCAAACCGCCGGCAACGATCGAGTGGGAGTGACCGGAACTGGCTGGCAATGTCTGGCATCACAGCTGTGGCTTCAAGATTCCGCTGTTGAGCGATAGACTGTATAAAAACACAGTATCGCAAGGACGACCTGAGCGTACGCGAAGAAGTGCTGAATGAAACCCGAAGGGGTTCTACAGTGCGCGGATCATGCCCCACGCTGCGGCGGCCAGGACGGCCACCCGGGACGAGGATGCTGGTCGTTACCAGCGCCACCGTCCCGAGCAAACCCTGCTCTATCGGATCGTCGAAGAATACTACCCGGCGTTCGCTGCCCATTTGGCGGAGCAGGGCAGGGAACTGCCGGATTACGTGCACCGCGAGTTCGAGGACTACCTGAAATGCGGCCGTCTCGAGCACGGGTTGATTCCGGGCATCCTGCCCTCCACCCCTTCGGGGCCAGCCTTCGGCTGTTCAAATACGTTCCCGACGTATTTGTCTGCGGGTGCGCTGCGAGTCCTGTCACGCCGAGCATCTGGTTGCATTCAGCTGCAAACGTCGCGGCTTTTACTCCGGGCATCCTGCCCTCCGCCCTTCGGGCCAGCCTTCGGCTGTTCAAAATCGTTCCCGACGATTTTGTGTCCTGGTTGCGGCGCACGGCGTATGGCCGAAAGCGCGGCGCTGCTGGTCGACGAGGTGCTGCCCGAACAGCCCATGCGCCAATGGGTACTCAGCTTTCCCTTTCAATTGCGTTTCCTGTTCGCCAGCCGGACCGAGATCATGGGCCGGGTGCTTGGCATCGTCTACCGCGTCATCGCCACGCAGCTGGTCAAGAAAACAGGCCATACCCACCAAGCGGCCAAGACCGGTGCCGTCACCCTGATCCAGCGCTTCGGCAGTGCACTGAACCTCAACATTCACTTGATGTGCATGGAGGCACGAATGCCGCGGGCGCATGGATGCGCAGGAGCGGCCCACATGCTGTTCCTCGATGGCGTGTACGTCGACCGTCCCGATGGGGCTGCCCGGTTCCGCTGGGTCAAGGCGCCCACCACTGAGGAACTCACCCAACTGGCGCACACCATTGCCCATCGGGTCGGCCGCTTTCTGGAGCGGCAAGGCCTACTGGAACGGGATGCCGAAAACAGCTACCTGAGCGGGGATGCGGTGGATGACGATCCCATGAGCCAATTGTGCGGTCACTCGATCACGTATCGCATCGCCGTTGGCCCACAGGCCGGGCGCAAGGTGTTTACCTTGCAGACGCTGCCCGCCTGTGATCCAGAAGATCAAGTCGGCGACACGGTCGGCAAAGTGGCTGGCTTCTCGCTGCACGCCGGGGTGGCGGCCAGGGCGAATGAACGCCAGAAACTCGAACGGCTGTGCCGGTACATCTCAAGACCGGCCGTGTCCGAGAAGCGGCTGTCGCTGACGCCCAATGGCAACGTGCGCTATGACGTGAACGGATTCACTAATGTCGCGGGCGCAGGGATGCGCAGGAGCGACCCAACTCAAGACGCCGTACCGCGACGGCACCACGCATGTGATCTTCGAGCCACTGGATTTCATCGCACGACTGGCAGCGCTGGTGCCAAAACCGCGCGTCAACCTGACGCGCTTCCACGGTGTATTTGCCCCCAATAGCAAGCACCGTGCTCTGGTGACGCCCGCCAAACGGGGTAAAGGCAGCAAGCTCAAGGTGCCCGATGAGGTAAAAGACCAAACGCCGGCCGAACGTCGCGCCGCGATGACCTGGGCGCAACGCCTGAAGCGTGTGTTCAACATGCCCCAGGGCACCCTCTCTTGATGCTACGCATCAATTCACCTTGTTGATATCGAGACCTGCCGGGAATGCGGCAGCGCCATGAAAGTCATTGCCTGCATCGAAGACCCGGTGGTGATGCCCAAAGCACTCGCTGGGCTCGCGGGGCAGGCTCTACAGAAGATCCTGAATCACCTGAAGGAAACAGGTGAATACCAGGATGCGTTTCGATTGCCCGAGAGTCGCGGCCCGCCGCAAACGCGCTTATTTGGGTAAGTAAAATCCGTTCGTGAATCACAAGGATGTTGCCGGCGACACCAGGCAAGGGTCGTGCTCGGCCGCCGGTTCAGATTGGGCGGATCACAAGGCCGGAATCCGGCCGATTTAGCCAACTAAGCCACTGCATCAGATGAGATTGACTACGTCTGGCCGTGAAATGGCCGGGTTGTTGCGGGGTGGGCGGGGTGGTTGTTCAATGAAAAGGTGGTTTATACTTCTTAAACTTACAATATGCACCGCGGTACGGCGGTTATTGCGCCTATGCGGTCAGTAAGGGGGCAACGGCCAGTGCGAGCCCGGGCTCATGGGATTTGCAGGACGGGAAATTGTACCTGCTGGTTGATGACAAGGTGAAGATGTCGTGGTTGAATGAAAAAAAGGATGGCGTTGTTAACAGGGCGGATGCGAACTGGACCAGGCGCTCGCAGTGATACAAAATGGCCTTGTTTTTGCCGGATATCCACCAGCCATGAGCGGCGTTGTCCTGAATATTGAAACAGTTAGTCAGCGGGTTGGGAAAGGTGTTTGCCGGCATCATACCCCCCGATTGCCGGTTGCAGGCATGTGTGACCGATAACGACATCCTGCGCCGTATTCGCTATATCTTCGATTATAGCGATTTAAAAATGATCGAGATCTTTGGCCTGGGCGGTGAGCAGGTTACGCGTGAGCAGATCAGTGACTGGTTGAAAAAAGAGGATGACCCTGCCTTTCAGGAATGCAGCGACCCTGTGCTGGCGATTTTTCCCAATGGTTTGATTGTCAGCCGCCGGGGCGAAAAGGAAGGCGAACAACCGCCTCCGGAGCGACGCCTGAACAACAATATTATTTTCAGAAAATTAAAAATCGCGCTCGATCTGAAAGCGGAAGATATACTGGCGATCCTGGCGCTTGCTGATATGCGCATAAGCAAACACGAATTAAGCGCGTTCTTCCGCAAGCCGGGTCACAAGCACTTCCGCGAGTGTAACGACCAGGTGTTGAGGAACTTCCTCAAGGGTGTGCAGCTTAAATACCGGGGTGGGCCGCAGACATGCGCGCCTGATGCGCCGCCGTGACAGGTGAATGGCAAGGCCGTACCCGCTTGTGGAATAGAACCAATCGCCCTGGACCAGCCGGGAAAACCGAAATCGATCGCCCCTGTTTAACACCATGGCTGGCCACATGGATTTACCCTGGCGAGTGCAACCGGAGATGTACATCATGAACGACGCCCACCGCAGTAACAAACAGCGTATCTTCTGGTACGGCATCACGATATTTCTCAGCTCGGCAGTCTTGCTGGTGCTTGAGATTACCGCCGGCCGGCTGATTGCGCCGTATGTCGGTGTGTCGATTTACAGCTGGACGTCTATTATCGGTGTCATCCTTGCGGGGCTCTCGCTGGGTAACTGGCTGGGTGGCCTCTGGGCCGATCATGGTGGCAACGAGAGAAGCACCGGTATCGTGCTTGTCCTGGCCGGGATGTTCACCCTGTTCAGCCTGTTCGCACTGACCGTTGTCGCCCCGGTGTTGCAGGACAGTCAGCTGGACCTGATCAGTTCCACTTTCCTGTATGTGCTGTGTATGTTTTTTATTCCTGCAGTGCTGCTCGGGATACCCACGCCCTTGTTGACAACCCTTGCATTGCGCATGGATAGCCGTGCCGGTCATATCGTTGGCCGCATGCATGCGCTGGCCGCGCTCGGCAGTATTATCGGGACGTTCCTTACCGGTTATGTGCTGATCCAGTATTTTGGTTCACGCAATGTCATAATTGTTTCTGCGCTGCTGTTGTTTGTGCTGGCTGCTCCTTTTGTTCGCCGCACATCAAAAACGGTGCCGGTCCTGATTATCGGTGCGGCTGTAGGACTCGGCCTGGTTACCATGGTGCGTGACGGATTTGCAAACCCGTGTGACCGGGAAAGCAATTACTTCTGCCTGCGGGTCGTTGACATATCGGAAGAAGCGCCGTTTGGCACGGCCAGGGCCCTCGTCCTTGATCATCTTGTACACGGTATCAATCATGATTCCGAACCCGGTATGCTGCTTTCACCCTATGTGCACCTGATGGATGAGCTGGTCCTGGATCATTTTGACGCAGGGCGGATCAACCAGCTGGATTATTTCTTTGCCGGCGGGGGCGCCTATACCCAGCCACGCGCGGTAAAGGCCGTAACCCCTGGCGCCAGGGTGACGGTTGCCGAGCTGGATACTGCCGTGACTGATATGGTGCAAAAGGAGCTGTTCGTATCAACTTCCGACATGCGGATTATCCATCGTGATGCGCGCACGGTCCTTAACAGGCTCAAGGATGAAAAATTTGACGTCGTGGTGACCGACGCCTTCCACGATATTGCGATTCCCTACCACCTGGTGACCCGCGAATTTGCGCAACTGGTGAAGTCACGCATGAAAGCGGATGGTTTGTTCACTGCCAATGTGCTGGACGCCTTCCCGGACCCGAAGCTGGTCAAGTGCATGATGAAAACCCTGCAGCAGGAATTCAGGTATGTTGATGTCTGGCTGGACCAGATACCGGATCGTCCGACACGCATGACCTTTGTCATCTCCGCCAGCAACAGGGAAATTACAGGTAACGTTCTCCATGCCAGTCGCGGCTTTGAACGCAGCTGGTACCGGATCAACGAACCCTTGCTGGCAAGTGGAACGCCGCTCGATGAGCTGCCGGTGTTCACCGATGATTATGTGCCGGTTGAAAGGATGATTTCCACGCTGTTATTGACGGCAGAAGGTCTCTAGCGGACCCGTCAATGCACCTGCTCGCGGATCTGGATGAAGACCAGGGAGTATTACACCTTAACTATCGTCGTCCTGCTGTGTTTAATCACCGCTGGATGTGCGTCCTGTGGCCGGGAAAAGGCAGTCATAGGTTCAACGGCCAGTGTGCACATCAATGAGGCTGATCTCGACTTCATCGCGCGTGTCGATACCGGGGCGGCAACCACCTCAATCAATGCAAGAATCATCAAGGTATCAGGTGACCAGCTGGAGTATGCGCTCGTCAATGCGGCCGGCCGGGAAGCGCGTCTGACATCACATATTATCAAGGAGTCATCGGTTGGCAACGCAGAGACCCGGGAACAACGCTACTACGTATACCTGACAATTACCTACAGGGGAGTAGCAAGGAAGACCCTGGTCAATCTGAATGACCGGGGGCAGTCCGTGTATAAATTTCTTCTTGGCAGAAACTGGTTGTCCGGAAACTATGTTGTCGACGTGGACCGGTAAAAAAGACCGGGTACTTTTCCTGATGATGAACCATAATGACTGTACCAGCCTGGCTGGTACAGGCTGGGTTCACCCTTGAACCTCACTTGCGACCTGACCGTGGAGACCATCAAAAGAACAAAAAAGACGCCTATATTGAAAAACCAATGCAAAAATTGATGAGTATTCCGCCAGGCTGGATGTACTGAGGGCGAAGGCGAAGGTACGACCAGGAAATATGAATCGATCACCAGGTGCCCCAATCGAACAGCCAGTCGTGATCTTTCTGACCTGGTTGCCAAGGGGATCATCATTCCGTTATCTGGTGGTGGTAGAACAACGCGCTATGAGTTGACGATTGTTGAACCGGCTCGGTCTGGTCCGACGAAGAAATAATTTACCGTGTGAGTCGGTGATTTTTGTGTCGATTAGCAGGAATTTCTGAGCATGGTATTTTTTATGGTATTACCAATTAGCAGGAAAATAAGCCATTGAAAATAATAGACAAAAATAGCTTATTTACAATCGAGTGGGAGTAGGCCAGATCTGGCAATATCTGCCACTGGCTGGACTCAAACCACAAATATATTGGTCTTGCATTTACTGGCACTGGCAGGCACGTGAAAGGAAACTTTTTCGAAGGTGTGTTTCAATGATCACGCCAGGCCATTATTTGGGTGTGCGCATTGGGTATTTGTTTGAAGTAATCCTTCGTGGCTGTAGTGCCGGGTCACGATTTGCCTTCCGTAACAACCTGATCGTGAATCTCTTCCTGTCTAAAAGGAGGACCATCGCCAGGGGGTCCAGACTTGTCGTTAGTGAATTCAGCTGTTGGTCGATGAGATTTTACCGGAACAACCGATACGCCAATGGGTACTGAGCTTTCCGTTTCAATTGTGATTCCTGTTCGCCGGTCGTCCGCAACTGATGGGCCGGGTGCTGGGGATCGTCTGCCGGGCTATTGCGGCACGCTTGAAGTGATCCTCGTGCCAATTTCTCAGCATCACGCCTGGAACACGATGACATCCTGCTCCTGGCGGTGCCGGTGATCAGGCACATAAGGCAATGCTTCCCGCATCTCACGGTCCGGACTTCGAATATTCCGGTCCGAGCCTATGCCCTGTTGCTGGTGGTAATTTCGAGCGGTGGGTGTGCAACATTGCCGGATAACGACCGTCGTACGCCGTCTTTCAGTTACGCCGATACCCAGGATACCAGGGTCGGGCGTGCATTCCTGGCGCAGCGCGAAGCGCATCCCGATCGCTCCGGTTTCCTGCTGCTAGGGAACGGGCTTGACGCCTTGGTGGCTCGCGCCGCGTTGGCGCGTGCGGCCGAGCGCAGTATCGATGCACAGTACTACCTGCTGCATGATGACTTAGCCGGACATTTCTTCATTGGCGAGTTGCTCAAGGCGGCAGACCGCGGCGTACGTGTACGCCTGCTGGTAGACGACATGGACCTCGAGGGGCGTGACATAGGCGCCGCGGCACTCGATACGCACCCGAACATCGAGGTGCGTATCTACAATCCCTTCGCGCGTAATGTGAGTCGGCTTTCGCAGTTCGTCACCCGCTTCGGCAGCGTCACGCGACGCATGCACAACAAGTCTTTCACGGTTGATAGCCAGGCGACAGTGCTCGGCGGGCGCAATATCGGTGATGAGTATTTTGAGGCGAATCCGGCGCTCGCCTTCGGCGACCTCGACGTGCTCGGCATAGGTCCGGTCGCGCGCGAAGTTTCCGTATCGTTCGATGCCTACTGGAATCATCCCCTGGCCTATCCTGCCTCGAGTCTGGTGGGCCAGTTGCCGGATGACGAAACAGTCGCCCGCCTGCGCGCCCGGCACGAGGCCTTGATTGCCGCTGAAACCGACTCCGAATACTTTCGCGCACTGCATAACTCACAGCTTGCCAGACAACTGCAGGCGGGTGAGCTACGACTACTATGGGGAAGCGCTGGCGTCGTTGCCGATGATCCCGAAAAGCTGATCGCCGACCGCAATAAGAAAGAGCTGCACCTCACCGAGGCGCTCGGTCCCTACTTTCGGGATCTTGCGCAGGAGCTGATTATCTTTTCACCCTATTTTGTTCCGGGCCGTGAGGGCGTTGATTATTTCACTGCTCTGGTCGAGCGCGGCGTGCGCGTACGCATTCTCACCAACTCGCTCGCCTCGACCGATGTCTCGATCGTCCACGCAGGATACGCACGTCACCGCCGTGCGCTGTTACGCGCCGGGATCGAGCTCTACGAGATGAACCGGCAGCTGACGCCCGAGCAGCGCGAAGGCAGGAAGCTCATCACAGGATCATCGAAGGCGAGCCTGCACGCGAAGTCCTTCGTCATTGACAGCCGCTGGGTCTTCATCGGTTCGCTCAACCTCGATCCACGCTCCGTTGTCGAGAACACGGAGGTCGGTGTGGTGATCGACACCCCCGAGATTGCGAAGTCGATGGTTGACTGGTTCGATCAAAACGTCCAGCGGGTTGCCTTCCAGGTCACGCTGGAAGACGACGGAGATGGGGGCGAGCAGCTACGCTGGAGCGGTTACGACGAGGGGGAGCGGCTGGTATTCGATGTCGAGCCGCACACCCACATCTGGCAACGCATTGGGGTTAACTTGATGCGGCTGCTTCCAATCGACTCGCAACTATGAGTGCGTAATGGTGTGATCGATACTGACCGGGGCCATGACCCGATACGGTAGTTACAGACACTTATTCTTGATCAGACTTTTTTGTTCAACCTCCGGCCGCGTTTGTTACAGGTCCAGTATGCCTGTTAACTTGTTCCAGTAGATCATTGGCCTTTGCGAAAAATCTCATCATTTGGCACCACTACGTAGCTTTTGGATTGGTCAAATGTTGGACTCTTCCTTGACTGGCAATATTTTTGGGCTTGATTCGTCGCGAAGAGCATGCGGGGCGCTTGCCCGCGGCCACCGCCGGCTTTCCCGCAAACGGATCGACGTCGCTACTCTCGCAGATCGCGGGCGCGGGGATGAGATCGATCTGCGGCGGTTGCGTTCCCGGGCAGGCCGCCAGGACACGCAGACAGAAGGGCGGGATCGTCACTCGCCGGCACCGAAACATGCCGCGAGCCTGGCGCAAGGCGAATGAGCGCACGGCGCGGCTCGACGTCAGTTGTCGGTGAGCCCCGCTTCCATGGCCCTGGTGCAGGCATCACTGCCGAACAATCGCTGCAGCAGCTTCCTGCCCAGCGGCCAGAGACCGCCTGTCGCGAGACCCGCGCCGGTCTCGAGGATGGCCGATTTCGGATCCGCCACGATACGGGGTGACGCCAGGGTCCCGCCGACCCGCGTGAAGGGATTGATCAGGTCCCCGAGGCTGATGCCAAGCCCACGCCGGGGCTGCGCCAGGATGTCCAGGTCCAGCGTCTCGCTGCCCAGATCGACGCGGCCCCGCGCCAGCAGGTTGACCTCCCCCGTCTGCAGCGCAAACAGCGGGTCGCCGCGGGCCGTCCCGTCTTCGAGTTCGAGGCGCACAACGAGGCAGTTGAGCTGCAAGTCGTCGCGCTTGCCGATGCGCGGGTTGATCGTTTCCAGGATGCGGGTAAGGGTGTCCTCGAAAACGAGCGTCGACAGGAGATTCTCACGTCGCGGTATCTCGCCCGCGCGCGCTTCCACCCGTATGCGGCCGGTCAGCGTATCGGCCAGTGCCCGAACATCGGCACCACGGGCTTCGAGTTTCGCCGTCATGTCGTAGGCGGGGCGCGCCGCCAGCACCGCCCCGGTTTCGTCGGGCCGTGCGATGTAGAGATTGCGGCCCTCGAGGTACAGGCGGATCGCGTAGGCGCTCTCGGCGGGTTCGACCGGTTCGGCGGTCAAGGTCCCCGTCAGACGCCCGCGCTTGCCGTTCGTCTCCAGGTTCGTGATCTCCAGCCGGCCGTCGCGCAGCGTGCCGGCCATGCGAAAAAGCGCCCCGGCGATCTCCGGGCTGCGCAGTGAATCGACATCGACCCGGAAATCGGCATCCAGGGTACCCAGCCAGTCAAACGGAATCGCCCGGTCGGGGATGACGCGGCCGTCGTTCCGGTCGGCAGGGGCCTCGGTGCTCTGTTTGTCGTCGCTACGCAGATCCAGCCGTTCCGCGGTTAGCGCCACCGAAACGAAGGGGCGCTCGCCACGAATGTAATCCAGGCTGCCGCGCAGTTCGCCCCGGTCGGACAGCTGCACGGCGGCGTCGCGAAGCTCCCACCCCCGCGGGGTCCACGCGCCGGTGCCGCTCACTTCCACTCGCTCATCGACCACGCGCACGTGGTCGAGCGCCGGGCTGAGCCCTGCCACCGAAGGCGCCTCGAAACGCAACTCGAAACGACCGCTGTCGCCGCGTCCGCCCACGTGCACGGCCAGTTCGCCCGTGAGCGATGCGGGCCCGGCCGTCATCGACAGCTCGTCCAGGTTCAGCCATTCGCCGGATCGACGCAGCCGGCCGGTGCCCGAGATCGTCTGCACGGCGGGGGCCAGGTAATCCTTCGCCGCAAGCCAGGAGGAGAGATCGAGCTTCTCGGCATCAAAACGCATATCCGCCTCGCCGTCTCCGGAGCCGACAAGGAGCCGACCCGTCATAGCGAGTCGCTGCGCGCCAAGCCGGAGCTGCGCCGTGTCGAGAACCAGCTCACCGCTCGCGTAGGCGCCCCGGCCGCTCAGGGAAAAGCGCTCCGCGCTCAGCCCCTCGACGCCGAGGGGGCGGGCGGCTGCCGCGGCGTTCGGCCCCGTAAGCTCGAGGGCAAATTCGGCGCCGTCTGTGCCGACCGAGTGTGTGACATTGCCCGTGAGCGCGATGTCTCCCGCCGCGAGCGAAAGCGCGTCGAGGGTCAGCCGCTCGTCGGAGACGCGCACGCGGCCCGTGCCGCTGACCGTTTTCAGCGCCAGGAAGCGCCGGGCAGCCGTGTCGAGCCAGGGAGACAGGTCGACGTCTTCGGCCGTGAAGCGCAGGTCCGTCCCGGCGCCAGGCGGACGTGCGCCCACGCGGCCGCTCAGCCGCAGGCTCTGCTCGCCGATTTCGAGAGACGCGGCATCGAGCGCCAGCATACCGGTCTGGTACGTTCCGCGACCGGTGGCGGCGAATGGGATCGCGCCGAGCCCGTCGAGGCCGACTGCCCGGGCGGCCGCACCGGCATCCGGCCCCTGTAGCGCAAAATCGAGGTCCGCCCCGTCCAGCGACAGACCAGCCGTCGTCGCCGCGGTCAGCCGGCCGGAGAGGTCGCGGTAACGCACCTGCAGCGAGGCATCCCTGCCGCCGCCGTCCCGCCCGGCGACAGTAGCCTGCGCCCGAAACGTCATCTCGCCCACGGTCATCGTGGCATCGTCGATATCGATGCGGTTGCCCTGCGAACGAATTGTTCCGGTCATCTCGAAAGGTGCGGCAGGCAGGTCGACAGTCGCCAGGCGCTGCCCGAGTACGGCCAGGTCGGGACCGGCAATATGCCAGCGCACATCGAAGCCGTCCGCACCACGGGCGTCCTCGAACCACCCCTCGGCCTCCAGGCGATAGTCGCCCAGGCGGCCGGATGCACTGAAGGCGGAGTGCCCCGGGTCGGGGGCGAGCGTCGCTTCGAGGTGCAGGGGGCCCGACGTGATCGTGGGCAGATTCAGGACGCCCAGGAGGTAGCCCGCGTCCGGACCGACCAACTCGACCTGTGCGGAGGCCAGTGCCAGTGCATGCAGATCGATCCCCTCGGCCTTGCCCTGCAGCGTGACCTCACCGAGGTCGGCGTTGACGCGCAGGTCGAGTTCACCCGGGGCGGCGGGGCCATCGGCCGGTCCGGCCTCGCTCTCTACATGCAGCGGCACACCGTTGACCTGTGCACTCATCCGCGACCAGAACCGTGCGTCC
>JBATJF010000366.1:0-5351 GCA_049668345.1 Gammaproteobacteria bacterium | reverse complement strand
GAAGGAGACCGCGCGCAACCGTGCCGCACGCAATCTCGAGCGCACCCGGTTGCAGGCACCGTTTGACGGCACCGTAAACAGCGTCGATGCCCAGGCCGGCGATTACGTCACGCCCAGCCGGCATATTGTCGGCCTGGTCGACGCGGCCAGCCTGGATATGTACGTCGAGGTGCGCGGCGACGTGATGGAATCCCTGGCACAGGGGCAGGCGGTCGAGGTCGAGGTCGGCGGCAAGTCGCTGCCGGGCGTGGTGTTCGCGATCCAGCTCGACCCGGACCCGATGACCTTCACCCATGCCCTGCGCGTGCGCCTGGCAGGCAACGGCGCGCGCCCGGGGCAGGTGGCACGGGTGCGCCTGCCCTTGCAGGCCTTGCAACAGGTGGTGGCGGTACCGGCCACCGCGGTGCTGTACGAGGAAGGCCAGACTTTCGTGTTCCGGGTCAACGGCGACACCCTGGAGCGGGTCGAGGTCGTGCTCGGCCACCGCGTCGGCGAGTGGCAGGAAATCCGCGCAGGCATTGCCAGGGATGCGCTGGTCGTGGCGCGCGACGTCGCGGCGCTCAGCGACGGCCAGGTCGTGAGCGTCGAGCGCCTGTCCGCACCGCAGCCGGCATCCTGAGCGTCCGTCAGCACCGCCGATGTCGCTGATCCGCTTTTCCATCAATAACCCGCTGGTCACCAACCTGCTGCTGGGCATCGTGGTGATCCTTGGCGTGCTGGCATGGCGGGCCATGCCGCAGGAAATGTTCCCGACCGTCGAGCTGGACGCGGTCAGCATCGGCGTCGTCTTCGAGGGCGCCTCGCCGGAGGAGGTCGAGCGCCAGGTCACCATTCCCATCGAGGAAGAGTTCGAGGGCATGCCGGAGATCGACGAAATCACCTCGACCAGCAGCGAGGGCGCAACCTCGATCATGATCAAGCTCAAGTCGGGCACCGACGTCGACCAGTACATGCGCGACGCGCAGACCGCGCTCGACCAGGTGACCGACCTGCCGGAGGAGGCGGAGGAGCCGGAGCTGGTGCGCGTGAAGGCGCGCTTCCCGGTGATCAGCCTGAGCCTGTACGGCGAGGTGTCGCGCGGCTTCCTCTACGAGCAGGCCGATCTCATCAAGGAACGCATGGCGAAACTGCCCGGCGTGGCCAGCGTCGGCGCCGCCGGCGACCGCGAGTGGGAGATCTGGGTCGAGGTCAACCCGTTCGAACTCGCCGCGCATGGCGTGTCGCTGAACGAGGTGCTGGCGGCCGTGCGCGGCAACCTGCGCGACCTGCCGGGCGGCTCACTGAAGGCGCGCGAGGGCGATATCCTGCTGCGTGGCAAGGGCGTGGCACCGCAGCCCGGGGACATCGGTGCCATCGCGGTGCGCAGCAATGACAGCGGCGGCCAGCTGCGCCTCGGCGAGATCGCGCATATCCAGCTGCGTCTCGAGGAGGCGCGCACCCTGGGCCGTTTCAACGGCCGGCCCTCGGTCAACCTGACCGTTACGAAGACGGTGGATGCCTCCACCATCGACGTGGCGGACGCGGTGCGCGTGTTTGCCGCGCAGCTTCGGACCGAGCTGCCGCCGACCATCGAGGTCGGCCTGTTCAATGATCTCTCGGTATACGTCAAGAACCGCCTCAACACGGTGAAGTCGTCCGGGCTGGTTGGCCTGGTGCTGGTGCTGCTGTCGCTGTACCTGTTCCTGAACTTCCGTGTCGCGCTGATCACCGCCATGGGCATCCCGATATCGTTCCTGGTCGCGGTGGTGGCGCTGTTCTACCTCGGCTACACCATCAACATGGTGTCGCTGTTCGCGTTCCTGATCGCGCTCGGCCTGATCGTCGACGATGCGATCATTGTCACCGAGAACATGTACCGGCACATGGAGCAGGGCAAGCCCGCGCACGAGGCCGCACGCGTGGGCGCGCAGGAAGTGCTGTGGCCGGTGATCGCCAGTACCGCGACCACGGTGGCCGCCTTCATGCCGATGTTTTCCATCAAGGGCGTGATGGGCGCGTTCATCGAGGTGATCCCGGTAGTGGTCAGCGCCGCGCTGCTCGGTTCGCTGTGGGAGGCCTTCGGCGTGCTGCCCTCGCATGCCGCCGAGCTGCTGCATGCCGGGAAGCGCGCGCAGAAGGCCGGCGAGCGCAGTGTGGACTGGAGCGGCCTGCTGGCGCGCTACATCGGCTGGCTGCGCTGGGCGCTGGACAACCGCTACTTCGTGGCACTGTTCAGCACCGGCCTGCTGGTGGTCACCCTCATTTTCGCGGTGACGCGCGTGCCGTTCCAGCTGTTCGATGATGTCGATGTCGGCCAGTTCTTCATCAACGCCGAGGCGCCGCAGACCTACAGCCTGGATGACACCGCGCGGCTGGCCGGCCGCATGGAACAGGTGGTGCTGGGTACGCTCGACGAGCAGGATCTCGGTACGCTGCTGACCAACGTCGGCGTGAGTTTCATCGACTTCAACCGCTTCCAGATCGGCAGTCACTACATCCAGCTGGTCGTGGACCTGCAGAAGGCGAAACCGGAGGGCATCATCGAGCGTTTCATTTCGCCGCTGGTGAGTTTCGATTTCTCGGAGCAGGGCAGCCGCACCCGTCCGACCGAGGACATCATCAACGAGCTGCGCGAGAAACTGTCGGCGGTGGCCGGCATCCAGCGCATCTCCATCCAGCGCCCGCAGGGCGGGCCGGCCGGGGCCGACATCGAGGTCGGCGTGACCGGACGCGACGTGCGCGTGCTGCGCGACGAGGCCACGCGCATGGTCGAATACCTGCAGCGCCTGCCCGGGGTGCACGACGTGCGCCAGAACCTCGAGACAGGCAAGCTGGAGTTCCAGTATTCGCTGAATGCGCGCGGCAAGGAACTCGGCCTGAAGCAGAGCGACCTGGCCGATGCCGTACGCACCGGTTTCCTCGGCGTCGAGGCGGTGCATGTCACGCGTGGCAACAAGCGCGTGCCGGTACGCGTGATCTACCCGGAGACCATCCGCCATTCCAGCGAACTGGCGGAACTGCCGCTGGTGCTGGGCGACGGCCGGCTGGTGTACCTCGGCGACGTGGCCGATATCACCACCGGGCGTGGCATGAACACCATCAGCCGGCGCGATACGCGCCGCCTCGGTATCGTCACCGCCGATGTCGACGACAACGTGACCACGCCGCTGGAGGTCACCGACCTGATCGGCAAGGAATTCGGCAATATCGAGTCGCGCCTGCCCGGGGTGCACGATGTGCGCCAGAACCTCGAGACCGGCAAGCTGGAGTTCCAGTATTCGCTGAACGCGCGCGGCAAGGAGCTCGGCCTGAAGCAGAGCGACCTGGCCGATGCCGTGCGCACCGGTTTCCTCGGCGTCGAGGCGGTGCACGTCACGCGTGGCAACAAGCGCGTGCCGGTACGCGTAATCTACCCGGAGACGATCCGCCATTCCAGCGACCTGGCGGACCTGCCGCTGGTACTGGGCGACGGCCGGCTGGTGTACCTGGGCGACGTGGCCGATATCAGCACCGGGCGCGGCATGAACACCATCAGCCGGCGCGATACGCGCCGCCTCGGCATCGTCACCGCCGATGTCGACGACAACGTGACCACCCCGCTGGAGGTCACCGAGCTGATCGGCAGGGAATTCGGCGACATCGAGTCGCGCCTGCCCGGCTACGAGCTGCTGTTCCTGGGCGAGAAAAAGGACGCCGGCGAGTCGTTCAGCGGCATGAAGGACGCACTGCTCATATCCGGCGCCATTATCTTCTTCATCCTCGCCGCGCTGTTCCGCTCGCTGCTTGATCCGCTGGTGGTGATGATCGCCATCCCGTTCGGCAGTATCGGCGTGGTGTTCGGTCACCTGCTGTTCGGCTACAACCTGCAGTTCCTGTCCGCGATCGGCTTCCTCGCGCTGACCGGCATCGTCGTCAACGATTCGCTTATCCTGGTGGACTTCGCCAAGCGCCTGCGCGCCGAGGGGCTGGACCGCATCGAGGCGATGGTGCAGGCGGGCCGGGTGCGCATCCGGCCGATCCTGCTCACCAGTATCACCACCTTCCTCGGTATTTCGCCGCTGATCTTCTTCGCCACCGGCCAGACCGCGTTCCTGTCGCCGATGGCGGTGAGCCTGGGTTTCGGTCTGCTGTTCGCCACCGCCGTGATACTGATCGCCATCCCGAGTTTCTACCTGATTGTCGACGACCTGCGCGAATGGAGCTGCACGCGCTACCGTGCTTTGTTCCCGAAGCCGGAAGTGTGATAAAAACCTGTCTCGCGCAAAG
The DNA here is from genome assembly GCA_049668345.1 of Gammaproteobacteria bacterium. Classification (GTDB taxonomy): domain Bacteria; phylum Pseudomonadota; class Gammaproteobacteria; order UBA9214; family UBA9214; genus UBA9214. The sequence continues at coordinate 1,106 of JBATJF010000366.1, read as the reverse complement.
ACGCAAAGACGCAAAGACGCAAAGGCGCAAAGGCGCAAAGGCGCAAGGAACTCTGGATGCAAATACCACAGAGGACACCGGGGCCACAGAGGGCTCAAAGTCCTAATGCTGTACCCGTGGGTGTGAGATGGCCTTGTAGGAGCGGACCGCGTCCGCGAAAACTTTTTCTCCGACGCACACATGGCTTCCATACCCGAACCGGGGTACTATTTTTCCCGTTTCCCAACCATTCCGACAAGGCAACCGACCCGTGCCCGAACGCCTCGAACAGCTGAAACGCTGGCTGGACAACGAACTCGAATTCACTGACTACACCCTGGCCCCCGCATCGAGCGACGCCAGCTTCCGGCGCTACTTCCGCGTGGTGCACGATGGCGCGAGCTTCATCGTCATGGACGCGCCGCCGGACAGGGAAGATTCGCGCCCGTTCATCCGGGTCGCCAGGCAGTTGTTCGATGCCGGCCTGAACGCACCCGAGGTGCTCGACGAGGACCTCGGCCAGGGATTCCTTTTGCTCTCCGACCTGGGCAGCACGCCCTATCTCGGCACGCTGAACGAGGCCAGCGTCGAACGGCTGTACGGCGATGCGCTGGGTGCGCTGGCGACCCTCCAGACCTGTGCCTGCGACGGGCTGCCACCCTACGACCGCGCACTGCTGCTGCGCGAAATGGAGTTGTTCCGCGAGTGGCTGGCAGGAAAACATCTCGGGATCACATTGAGTGATGCACACAACGCCATGCTCGACGCGGCCTTCGCGCTGCTGGCCGATAACGCACTGGCGCAGCCGCAGGTATTCGTGCACCGCGACTACCACTCGCGCAACCTGATGGTTACGGCACGCAACAACCCCGGCATCCTCGACTTCCAGGACGCGGTGTGCGGACCGGTTACCTACGACCTGGTATCGCTGCTGCGCGACTGCTACATCGCCTGGCCTCGCGCACGTGTGGAGGACTGGGCGCTGGGCTACCAGGAGCTTGCCATCCAGACCGGCATCCTGCGCGAGGAACACGGGGACCCGGCGCAGTTCCTGCGCTGGTTCGACCTCATGGGCGTGCAGCGCCACCTCAAGGCCAGCGGCATCTTCGCCCGCCTCAACCACCGCG
>JBATJF010000365.1:0-4037 GCA_049668345.1 Gammaproteobacteria bacterium | reverse complement strand
GCGCAAACTGGCGGAGTACCTGCGCCAGGACAACCGGCTGAAGCGCGAGTATGACAAGCGCTCGCACATCGAAAAATACCTGCCGCACGTGGGCATCGCCTTGCAGGAGATCCTCGGGTTGAGCGATGGAGAACGGGACCAGTCGGTCGCCCGGCTGGATGACGTGCTGCAGCACACCCGGAAGTTGCCATGACGGATGCCGGCAACGAGTCTGAAAGTGGTGCTGCCGACCGGCAGGCGCTGGACGCGCTGACACTGCGGCTGATCGACGGCATTGCCACCGCCATTCGCCGGAGTATCGAGCGGGGCGAGTTGCCGCACATCGAGTTGCCGGTACGCAGCCTGGCCAACGTGAGCTACGATGCCGAAAAGGGCTACTTCGAGCTGGGGGAGGCGCTCAAGACCCGCACCCTGACCGTGAATACGGTACGTTCCTTTGCGCAGACGCTGCGCCTGATGGCCGCTTCCCGGCAGATGGTGCAGAGTGACGATTTCGCCACCAAGCGCGAGGCCTATTACATCAGCAAGAACTGGGGCGACTGCCGCTTCGACGCGCAGGCCGAGTCGGATGCCATCATGGATGACATCGAGGCCCTGGCCTCGCTGCACGGGCTGTCGCGCGAGCAGCTGCGCTTTTACCCGGAGGCGCACGGCGGATCGGTCGCGGGCCCGCTGACGGTCATCGACACGGACCCGGAAAGCGGCGCGGTGATCGAGATCGACTGTACCAACCTCGGGAGCGGTGCTTACAGCGTGCCACGCTCGGTCGAGCACCTGGGGTTCCGCACCGATGCGGAGTTTATCCTGGCCATCGAGACCGGCGGCATGTTCCAGCGCCTGAACAATCACCGTTTCTGGAAGCAGGCGCGCTGCATCCTGGTGGAGATGGGCGGCGTGCCGACGCGCGCCACGCGGCGTTTCATTCGCCGGCTTTCCGACAGCATGGACCTGCCGGTGTACTGTTTCGTCGATTGCGATCCCTACGGCTTTGCCAATATCTATCGGACCCTGAAGGTCGGCTCGGGCAATGCGGCCCACATCAACCGGTTCTTTTGCGTGCCGCGCGCGCAGTACCTGGGCGTCACGCCGCAGGACATCATCGATTACCGGCTGGAAGATGCCACCCATCCCCTGACCAGGACCGATATCAAGCGGGCCCGGGACGCCATGAAGAATGATCCGTTTTTTGCCGCCCAGCCCCGCTGGATCGCCGCCATCGAGCAATTGCTGGGCATGGGTGTGCGTGCCGAACAGCAGGCACTGGCGAAGTGGGGGCTGAACTTCGTCATCGACGAGTATTTGCCCCGCAAGCTGGAGAACCGGGGCAGTTTTCTGCCTTAGGCAGGGTGCGTGGAACGCATCCTGCATCTAATTGCCACGTAATCACACAGGTTGCGTTATGCGGTTCTGACGCAGCGGGTTGTGAAATAATTGCAGGGTGCACTTTGTGCACCATTCCCGGTGCGTGGAGCGCACCCTGCATTCTGATGACGCTGAATAACAAGGGTGCTGACCCCTTGTATTCCGTTAGTGCGATTTTCTGCGATAATCCCGGCCAGCCACCGCGTATTCATGACAACACAACAGGGACCAGGACATGACTATTAAAGTACAGGATCTGATGACCAAGACCGTCGTCACTGCCGAACCCCACCAAACCGTCGGCCAGATCAAGGGCAAGATGACCAAACGCAGCCTGAGCAATGTCCCGGTCGTCTCGCCTGACAATGTCCCCATCGGCGTGGTCTCCGCCTCCGACCTGCTGGCAGCGGAGGAGGAGGGCACCCCCGTCTCCAGCATCATGACCGGGAAGGTCTACACCATCCCCGAATACGAAGAGGTGTCGGTGGCAGCCCGCATGATGCGCAACCACAAGATCCATCATCTCATCGTCACCCGGGAGCAGAAGGTCGTCGGCGTCATCAGCTCCTTCGACCTGCTGAAGCTTGTCGAAGGCCACCGCTTCGTTATGAAGAACGCCCCGACCCCGAAGAGCAAGGGTGTGGGCAAGCGTGCAAAGGCGGAACTGGAATAGCCTAAAAGGGGACGGAGGGATTATTCCTTATGTTGATCATGTAATCCCTACGTCCTCTTTATTTCCAGGGAATCCCTGATTATTCGTCATGCCGGCACACGCCGGGATGACGACGAGTGAATTGTTCAGAGGTTCCCTGATCTATGAGTGAGTTGACCCGGGATAGCAAATTGCAAGCAATCGTTTCCATAGCGAACCTGTCGAAGACGTATTCAACGGGTTATCAGGCGCTGAAGAATGTAAACCTGGACATACAGCCGGGTGAGATCCTGGCCCTGCTGGGTCCTAATGGCGCTGGCAAGACCACACTGATCTCGATTATCTGCGGCATTGTCAATGCCAGCAGTGGTTCAGTCACCGTTGGCGGGCATGATACGGTGAAAGACTACCGCATGACGCGCAGCATGATCGGGCTGGTGCCGCAGGAGCTCACGCTCGGCGCCTTCGACAAGGTGTGGAATACCCTGTGTTTCAGTCGCGGCCTGTTTGGCAAAAAACCGGACCCGGAATACCTGGAGCGGGTACTGAAGGACCTGTCCTTATGGGACAAGAAAAAAACCATGCTCATGGCGTTGTCGGGCGGTATGAAACGGCGGGTGCTGATTGGCAAGGCGCTGGCGCACGAACCCGTGGTCCTGTTTCTGGACGAGCCGACCGCGGGCGTCGACGTGGAGTTGCGTAAGGATATGTGGGCGCTGGTGCGGCGTTTGCGCGAATCGGGCGTTACCATCATTCTCACCACGCACTATATCGAAGAGGCGGAAGCGATTGCCGATCGCGTCGGCGTCATCAATCATGGTGAATTGCTGCTGGTCGATGATAAAGCTGCGCTGATGCACAAGCTGGGCAAGCGGCAACTGATTATCGAGCTTGAAAATGCCCTTTCGGTGTTGCCTGAAGCCCTGGTAAGCAGGGCTTTGGAGCTGTCGGCGGATGGCTGCACCCTGACCTATACCTACGATCCGCATAAAACCCATACCGGTATCAACGAATTGCTGCAGGCCCTGCGGGATGCCGGTTTGTCGATAAAGGATGTGCATACGACCAAGACTTCACTGGAAGAAATATTCGTCAGCCTGGTGAAAAGCAAATCATGAATCTCTACGCGATACGGGTCATCTACAAATACGAAATGCTGCGCGCCTTCGAAACCATTGCGCAGAGTTTCGCATCGCCGGTGATTTCCACAGCGCTTTACTTCGTGGTGTTCGGATCGGCGATCGGCTCACGCATCGAATCGGTTGAAGGCATTTCCTACGGGGCCTTCATCGTGCCCGGTCTGATGATGCTGGCGCTGTTAACGCAGAGTATCGCCAACGCATCCTTCGGAATCTTCTTTCCCAAGTTCACCGGCACCATTTACGAGGTGCTGTCTGCACCGATTTCGTTTGTTGAAATCGTGATCGGCTACGTGGGGGCGGCCGCGAGCAAGTCGTTCATTATCGGGCTGATTATCCTGGCGACAGCGGGATTCTTCGTGCCGCTGCATATCGCGCATCCCTTCTGGATGCTGGGTTTTCTGGTGCTTACCTGCATTACGTTCAGTCTGTTTGGCTTGCTGATCGGTCTGTGGGCAACCAATTTCGAAAAATTGCAGCTCATACCGATGCTGGTGATTACGCCGCTGGTTTTTCTGGGCGGCAGTTTTTACTCGGTCAGCATGCTGCCGCCGGCCTGGCAGACGGTCACGCTTTTCAATCCGGTGGTCTATTTGATCAGCGGATTCCGCTGGAGCTTTTTCGAAGTCGCCGATGTCAGCGTGGGCCTGAGTCTTGCCATGGTGCTGGCGTTCCTTGGCGCCTGTCTTGTCATTGTATGGTGGATGTTCAAGACAGGCTATCGATTGAAGCAATAGGAGGTGCTGAGGTCGGACCTCCTCAGGTTATTGAAAAACCCGGAGATAATCGAAGAAACGAGCGGTTTCCAGACCTTGGAAGGCCGGTTCCATGCATGAAATGGCGGTTTTAAGGAGAAGCAGCATTGCGTGCGCTCAGCGTATTGT
>JBATJF010000364.1:0-7995 GCA_049668345.1 Gammaproteobacteria bacterium | reverse complement strand
TGACGTCCGCCGCCTCGGGTGACTGGCCTTGCCGCAACAGCACCGGGAGTGCGGTGGCGAAGGCTTCGCCGACGGGATACTGGTAGTAACGGCTGGCCCACGTCACCATCGTCAGGATATCCGTGCCGATGACGGGTACCGCATCCAGTACGGCCTGTGCGCGCTTGAGTTTTGATTGCTCGATGTCCGAGTGCGTTACGACTTCCAGTAGCACACCGATCACCGTGCGCCGGCCGAACGGGACGCGTACCCGTTGTCCCGCTTGCAACGTGGCGTGCGATGTATCACTCGGTGGCAGGTAGTCGAAGCTGCGATGCAGCGGGGTCGGGATGGCGACGCGCAGTATCGGCCGGATCATGGCAGGGCTGTCGTCAAATAACGATGAACAAGGCCCGCAGTTAACGTCACAGGTTGAGAAAAACTCTCATCATGTACTGCTAAGCCCTTCATCTGATTAGGCCGCATTTTTTATCCACAAAAGCTGTGGATAACTTTGTGGATTGTTTGGGGTAAAGCAACTCAAGTCCCTATATTTCCAGCACCGGCGTTAGATTGGGTGATTTTTATGCATTACATAATATGCATTAAAAACAATAATATGTAGTTATTAATAAGTTTCTAATATTGATTGAGGTCAAGGATTGACGTTTCTAATACATCGATTCCATCCTGTGAATAAGCGCAGTCGTGGCGGTCGTCGACCGGGTCGGTTTGCAGGAGGCAGCGCGTCAATTTCCAGACTGCCTCGGGGGTAGTATTTGCACCATTTTGTGTCGCCGGCTCACGACGGATTTACCAGATTGCAGGGCGTGCAGGCCATGGTAGCACCGGGCTGCCGGAGACGGGATTCATGTCGGGGAAATAATAACCGGCCCGCAGTTCGTCGTGGCTGGACTGCGGGCCGGTCCGGTCGTGCCTAGGAGCCTGTCGGACTCAGGATGATTCTACTGCGGCGGCGGGAAAGCGGCCCAAATGTCCCCGATTTCTCGTTACGTAGGACCACTATGCGCCTCAAAATCGTGATCATTTGTTCTCCCTTTCCCTCTCGCCTCGCTACGAACCTCTAAGTCCGACAGGCTCCTAGACTTCCTTGATGGCCTGGATCAGCTCGCCGACCATGGCCTGGCCGTCTCCGTACAGCATGCGCGTGTTGTCGGCGTAGAACAGGGCATTCTCGACGCCGGAGAAGCCCTTGCCCTGGCCACGCTTGATGACGATGACGTTCTTCGCCTGGTCGACGTTCAGGATCGGCATGCCGTAGATCGGGCTTTCCGGGTTGGTGCGTGCCACCGGGTTGACGACATCGTTGGCACCGATGACCAGCGCCACGTCGGTCTTCGGAAAGGCCGGGTTGATCTCGTCCAGGTCGTAGAGCAGTTCGTAGGGCACATTGGCCTCGGCCAGCAGCACGTTCATGTGGCCGGGCATGCGGCCTGCGACCGGGTGAATGGCGAACTTCACGTCCACACCACGTTTGGTCAGCATGTCGGTGAGCTCCTGGATCTTGTGCTGCGCCTGCGCCACTGCCATGCCGTAGCCGGGCACGATCACCACGCGTTCCGCATAGGCCATCATGACGCCGACATCGGTGGCGTCGATCGGCTTCATGCTGCCGGCGACCTCGCCACCCGCACTTTCCTCGATACTGCCGAAGGCGCTGAACAGCACGCTGCCGATAGAGCGGTTCATGGCCTTCGCCATCAGCTGGGTGAGCAGGGTGCCGGCCGAGCCGACCACGGTGCCGGCAATGATCATGGCGGCGTTGCCGAGTACGAAGCCTTCGAAGGCGACGGCCAGACCGGTCAGGGCGTTGAACAGGGAGATCACCACGGGCATGTCGGCGCCGCCGATGGGCAGGGCCATCATGACGCCGTAGGCCAGTGCCAGGGCGAAGAACAGCAGCACCAGGCCGCCGGCCAGTTCGCCCTGGATGACCAGCCAGGCACCGATGCCGACGGTGGCCGCGAGCAGGGCCAGGTTGAAGACCTGCTGGCCGGGGAAGCGCAGCGGCTTGCGCGCCCAGCCCTGCAGCTTGGCGAAGGCGACCAGCGAGCCGGAGAACGACACCGAGCCAATCAGCGCGCCGGCGATGGCCAGTGTGAGAAAGGTGGTGGAGGGGAACTCGCCCCTGAGCAGCTCGACCGCGGCAATGGCACCGGCCGCACCGCCGCCCATGCCGTTGTAGAGTGCGATCATCTGCGGCATGTCGGTCATGGCGACCCGCTTGCCCGACCACAACGCCAGCCCGCCGCCGAGCGCGATGGCCACGGTCATCAGCAGGAAGTTCTGCATGCCCGGGTGGAAGAAGGTGATGAGCGTCGCGACCAGCATACCGGCGCCGGCCCAGATGATGCCGCCGCGCGCCGTGACCGGCGAACTCATGCGCTTGAGGCCGAGGATGAACAGCACGGCCGAGGCGAAGTAACTGATCTGGATAACGTTATCCATTATCTGGCCCCCTTCTTGCTGCTCTTGAACATGTCCAGCATGCGTTCCGTGACGACATAGCCGCCAACCGCGTTGCCGGCTGCCAGCATGACGCCGAGGAAGCCGATGACCTGCTCCAGCGGGGTGTGGGCATGGCCCATGACGACCATGGCGCCGACCAGCACGATGCCGTGCACGAAGTTGGAACCGGACATCAGCGGCGTGTGCAGGATGACAGGGACCCGGCTGATGATCTCGTAGCCGGTAAAGGCCGCGAGCATGAAGATATAGAGTGCTGTCATGCCGGCAATCATGCGGCACCTCCTTCGACCCGTTGCCGGGTGAGTTCATGCTGGATCTTCCGGTCGCGGGTCAGCACGCTGCTGGCGACGATCTCGTCCTCCCAGTCCGGCTTGATTTCGCCGTCGTGAACGATCAGCGACAGGAAGTTGTAGAGATTTTTCGCGTACATCTCGCTGGCATGCACCGGCATCATGGCCGGCACGTTGAGTGGACCGTAGATCATGACCAGTTCATGGCCGAAGGATTCGCCGGGAATGGTCAGCTCGCAGTTGCCGCCGCTGTAGGCGGCCAGGTCGATGATGACCGCGCCGGGCTTCATCTGCTCGACCATGGCGGTGGTAATGATTTTCGGCGCCGGCCGGCCGGGCACGCCGGCGGTGGAAATGATGGCATCGGCCTGCGCCACGTGCATGGCGAGCACTTCCATTTCCTGGCGTTTTTCTTCCTCGGACAGCTCGCGGGCGTAGCCGCCTTCGCCGACGGCATTGACCTTCACGTCGACGAATTTGGCGCCCAGCGACTCGACCTGTTCACGCGTTTCCGGGCGTACATCGTAGGCCTCGACCCTGGCGCCGAGCCGTTTTGCCGTCGCGATGGCCTGCAGGCCGGCCACGCCGACGCCGATGACCAGCACCTTGGCCGGCCGGATGGTGCCGGCGGCCGTGGTCAGCATGGGGAAGAAGCGCGCTGTGCGATTCGCCGCCATCAGTGCCGCCTTGTAGCCGCCGATCGAGGCCTGCGACGAGAGCGCATCCATGTTCTGGGCGCGCGAGATGCGCGGGACCAGTTCCATGGCAAAGCCGGTGATGTTGGCATCGCGCAGGGCGCTGATGCGGTCGTCGAACTCGTGCGGGTGCAGAAAGCCGATGACGATGGTGCCCTCGCGCAGCAGGGCGATGTCTTCCAGCTCAAGCGGGTCTACCGTCAGTACGATGTCCGCCTCGCCGAGCAATGTTGCCCGGTCCTCCACGATTTCGGCGCTGGTGTAGTCGCGGTCACGGTAGTAGGCGGCGCAGCCGGCGCCGGCCTGGATGCGGACCTGCAGTCCCTGTTTGGACAGCTGTTCGGCGACGGAGGGCACGAGCGCAACGCGGCGCTCATCGGGGGTCAGTTCATCGGGCACGGCAATTCGTATCGGCATAGCGATCTCCGATGCGACTTGTCGTGCCTGCGGCCCGGGGCAAGTTACATGATTGGCTGTTGATGGAACGGCCGGGGCAGTCAGGAAAGACAGCTTGCCGGTCACGTTTGGGAATCTTAGACCATCCAGGGATTGAAAAAAAGTGGCCTGGGCCACAATTTTTCAATCCCGGGGCGGGATTGCCATGCTGCAGGAACGGACCGTATCCGTGGCCTTTATCCTTTAAAGAGATCGCGCTTGCGAATCGCTCCAACCCCAACGATCCACCGATCAGGCACCCATGCCCATGTTGATGTAACCGGTCGGGCAGACCTCGGCGCAGATGTGGCAGCCGATGCAGCGATCGTAATCGGTGTACACGTAGCGGCCCATGGTCGCGCGGTCCTTCGGGGTGCGCTTGACCGCGTCCTGCGGGCAGTAGATCACGCAGTTGTCGCACTCGAAGCACATGCCGCAGCTCATGCAGCGTTCGGCTTCGGCCTGTGCCTGTTCCTCGCCCAGGCCGCGGAAGCGTTCCTCGAAATGGCCCAGCACCTGATCGGCGCCGACACCGGTCTCGAGACGCTGGTTGCGCGGTGTGAACGGGAAATGTCCCAGGTAGAGCATGTCGTGCGGGATGATTTCGCTCTGCGAGCGGTCCTCGTAATTGTGCACCGCATAGGACGCGCTGTCGGTGCCCCACTCCTGGAGGTGTGCATACTCTGCCGGGGCCAGGCTGGTTTCGCGCAGTTTCTCCAGCAGGTTGAAGTGATGCACGTCGACCTTGGGCCGGCGGCCGGTCCCGGCCTTGCGCAGGAAGCGGTCGATGCTGTCGACCGTGACGGCGGCCTGGCCGATGGCGGTGGTCAGCAGGTGCGGGCGCACGATATCGCCGCAGGCGAAGTAGCCAGGTTTGTCGGGGAGCTGGAAGAACTGGTCGGCGTCGACCAGGCCACGGCCATTGTCGAACTGTTCCAGCCCTGTCAGGTCGCCGGACTGGCCCACGGCCGGTACGACCAGGTCGCACTCGATATCGAATTCCGAGCCGGCCTTCTCGGTCATACTGCCGCCGCTCCAGTCGACCTCGATGACGCGCAGCGCCCTGGCGCGGCCGTCCTCACCCAGCACCAGCTCCACCGGCGCCAGGTTGCCGCGCAGCTCGATACCTTCTTTCTTCGCAGTGACGCGTTCGTGCTCGGCCGCCGGCATGTTCTCGATCGGGCGGCGGTAGATCAGCATGACCTCGGAGCCCTCGCGGCTGGCGGTGGCGGCGACGTCATGCGCGGTATGATTGCGGATGACCGCCTCCGGGCGATCGTTTTCGTGGGTGGTGCTGATGTGGCCGAGGCGGCGTGCCACCGAGACCACGTCCATGGCGGTGTCGCCGCCGCCGATTACCACGACCTTGCGCGCGGTGAAGTGCATGCGGCCCTCGTTGAAGGCCGCCAGGAAGGCCACGCCGCTCACGCAGTTGGGTGCCTCGCCGCCGGGGATGTCGAGGTTGCGGCCCTGCTGCGCGCCGATGGCCAGCACGATGGCGTCGTAGTCTTTTTCCAGCTGTGCGAAGCTGATGTCGCGACCGACGCGGGTGTTCATATGGACGTCCACGCCCATGTCGAGAATGCGCTGGATCTCGCCGTCCATGACGTCGCGCGGCATGCGGTAACCCGGGATGCCGTAGCGGGTCATGCCGCCGAGTTCCGCGCGCTCGTCGAAGAGGGTGGCGCCGTGGCCCAGCCGGCGCAGCTGGTAGGCGGCTGCCAGGCCCGCCACGCCGCCGCCGATGATGGCGACCCGCTTGCCGGTTTCCTCCGGCGGGCGCTGAAAGGCGAGCCTTGCAGCCAGGGCGTGGTCGCCGATGAACTGTTCCACTGCGTTAATGCCGACGAAGTCCTCCACCTCGTTGCGGTTGCAGCCCTCCTGGCAGGGCGCCGGGCAGACCCGCCCCATGATGGCGGGGAAGGGATTGGCATCGGTGGAACGGCGGAAGGCGTACTCCTGCCAGGGCATGCCGGCCGGCGGTTTTTCGATGCCGCGCACGATCTGCAGCCAGCCGCGGATGTCCTCGCCGGACGGGCAGCTTCCCTGGCAGGGCGGGGTGCGGTGGACGTAAGTCGGGCACTTGTAGGAGGTATCTTCGTTGAAGATGTCCTCGGACCAGCGCTTCCAGGTATGGTCGTCGTCGGCATAGCGACGGAAGGTCAGCTTGTCTGCCATGGTGAGTCTTTGCCCCGGTTATGATCTTATGGTCCCCATCTTACTGCAACGGATGGTGCAGGAAAACAATCCGGGCCGGCGCGGCACCTGTCTGGTGCGCAATTATTGAACATGCTAGGCTTCGAGGCAGTCTGAATAAACACAATTACAAGGGGTATGCGGGCTGCAGGCGGCAGCTGCCGGACGCGGTCCGCGAGGTAGTGGCATGGTTGATTTGAGTCATCAGGTGTTGCGCACCGATGTTTCCGGTATGCCGCTGGAATGGATCGGCTACCAGGATGCGGTGCGTCTCTACCATCTCGAGCAGGTGGCCTATACCTGCGGCACACTGCTGTACCGGGTGCACGGCGGGATCTGCGCCAGGACCGGTAGGCAGAGCGTGATCGAGGTCAATTCCATCATCGCCACCCTCGGCCGCAACCGCGAGCTGCTCAAGCTGCGCTCGGCCTACGTGCCGCCACTCAACAACCCGGCGCTGTTCCGCCGCGATTCCAGCCTGTGTCTGTACTGCGGCGAGACCTTTCACGTACGCGACCTGTCGCGCGATCATGTGACGCCGGTGATCCAGGGTGGACAGGATGCCTGGAACAACGTCGTCACCGCCTGCCGGCGCTGCAACAACCACAAGGCCGGACACACGCCGGAACAGGCCGGCATGCAGTTGCTGGCCGTGCCATTCACGCCGACGCATGCCGAGTATATTTACCTGCAGGGCCGGCGCGTGCTGGCCGACCAGATGGAATTCCTGCGCGCGCACTTTCCGCGCAGCAGTCCGCTGCACGAACGGCTGGCGCTGTACGGCTGACGGAGACGTGTCCGGCAGCCAGCGGCGCGTCTATCTGGTCGACGCCAGCATCTACATCTTCCGCGCCTGGTATTCGGTCCCCGATACGCTGACCAATGCGGACGGCGAGCCGATCAACGCCCTGCACGGCTTTGCCGGTTTCCTGGGCGGTCTGCTCGACGAGGCCAAGCCGGAACACCTGGCTGTGGTATTCGACGAAAGTCTCACCACCTCGTTTCGCAACGAGATCTACCCGTCCTACAAGGCCAACCGCGAAACACCGCCGGCGGAACTGAAACGGCAGTTCGCCTTTTGCCGCTCGCTGGTGGACGTGCTTGGTATTGCGGCGTTTTCCAGTGCGCGCTTCGAGGCCGATGACCTGATCGGAACACTCGCTGCGCGCCTGCGACGGCAGGACTTTTCCGTGGTAATCCTGAGTGCCGACAAGGACCTTGCGCAGCTGCTTGCCCCGGGCGACCTGTTGTGGGACTACTCGCGCAACCGCAAGCATCACCATGAAAAGGTTGTCGACTGGCTGGGCGTGCATGCCGGGCAGGTCGCGGACTGGCTGGCCCTGGCCGGTGACGCGGTGGACAATATTCCCGGTGTGCCCGGTATTGGCGCAAAGACCGCTGCAGCGCTGCTGGCGGAATTCGGTTCGCTGGATGCACTGTTCGATGGCCTGGACCGCGTGGCGGATATGAAACTGCGTGGTGCCGCACGCGTGCAGCGCCTGCTCGGCGAGCATCGCGAGGCGGCATTGCTGGCGCGCAAGCTGACCGGTATCGCGACCGATCCCGATCTCACGGCCGGCGTGCGTGACGTGCGGCGACGCAAGGTGAATGCGGAGGATGTCGCAGCGGCGTGTGAACGGCTTGGCCTGGGGCGCATGACCGCGGCGCGGCTGGTGCGTACGCTGCAACTGTAGGAGCGCTCTGCGAGCGCGATATTTCTGGGGCGTAAAAAGATCGCGGACGCGTTCCGCTCCTGCTGAAAAACTTGATGGATGAATAACCATGTCTATCTGGGAAAACATTGCACAGGACATCGCCGCGGCGACCGGCGTCACGGCCCGGCTGCAGCAGCAGGGCGCGATCGGCGGCGGCTGCATCAACGAGGCAAGCCGTATCCGCTACGGCGATAC
>JBATJF010000363.1:0-4347 GCA_049668345.1 Gammaproteobacteria bacterium | reverse complement strand
CCGGTGAGAAATGCGGGCTAGGCGCATGTCCGTTCATAACGCCGACATTGCCGCCGTGTTCGAGGAAATCGCCGACCTGCTCGAGATCCAGAACGAAAACCCGTTCCGGGTGCGCGCCTATCGCAATGCTGCGCGCCAGTTGCAGGGCATGGGCGAGGCGGTCGCGGACATGCTGGCCAGGGGGGAAGACCTGACCGAACTGCCGGCTATCGGCACCGACCTTGCCGCGCGCATCGAGGAAATTGCCGGGACGGGCAAGTGCCGGATGCTCGACAGGCTGCACCGGCAGGTTCCGCATTCCGTCACCGACTTGCTGAAGATCCGCGGTCTCGGTCCGAAACGTGTGCGCACGCTGTATCACGAGCTTGATATCCATACGCTTGAACAGCTGGCGCGTGCCGCCCGTGACGGGCGTATTCGCGAGCTGCCCGGCTTCGGTGCCAGGACCGAGCAGGCCATCCTGGAGGCGGTGTCCAGGCAGGTTGCGGAACAGCCGCGCTTCAAGCTGGCCGTGGCCGCGCAGTATGCCGAACCGATGCAGGCCTGGTTGCAACGGATCCCGGGTGTGAAACAGGTCGTGCTGGCCGGCAGCTATCGCCGCTGTCGCGAGACAGTCGGTGACCTCGACATCCTGGTCACGGCGGAAGCCGCCGGGGTCATGGACCGGGTGGTTTTATACGAGGAGGTCGAAAAGGTGCTCGCCAGCGGCCCCACGCGTGCCACGCTGATGCTCAGGTCCGGGCTGCAGGTGGATGTGCGCGTCGTTGAGGATAACTGTTTTGGCGCAGCCCTGCTTTACTTCACCGGTTCGCGCGAGCACAACATCGCACTGCGTCGGCTGGCGCAGGAACGCAAGCTCAAGATCAGTGAGTACGGCGTGTTCCGGGGCAAGCGCCGCACGGCGGGCGCGACCGAGGAATCGGTCTATCGCAGCGTGGGCCTGCCGTGGATCGAACCGGAGCTGCGCGAAAACCGCGGCGAACTCGAGGCGGCGCGTGCCGGCAAGTTGCCGAAGCTGGTGACACTGGCCGATCTCAGGGGCGACCTGCACGCGCACACCACGACCACTGACGGACATAACAGCCTGCACGAGATGGCGCAGGCCGCGCAGCGCTGCGGCCTCGGGTACCTTGCGATCACTGAACATTCACGCCGGCTTACGGTTGCGCACGGTCTCGATCCGAAGCGACTGCGCAAGCAGATGCACGAGATCGATCGACTCAATGAGGAACTCGACGGCATCACGCTGCTCAAGGGCGTGGAGGTCGACATCCTGGAAGACGGGCGGCTCGACCTGCCCGATGACGTGCTCGGTGAACTGGACCTGGTGATCGGGGCAGTGCACAGCAACTTCACACTGTCACGCGCAAAACAGACGGACCGCATCCTGCGTGCCATGGACCGCCCGCATTTCACCCTGCTCGCGCATCCAACCGGCCGCTTGCTCGAAAGTCGCGAGCCGTATGACGTCGACATGCTCAAGATCATTCGCAAGGCGCGCGAACGCGGCTGTTTCCTGGAACTCAACGCGCACCCGGAGCGGCTGGACCTGCTGGATGTGTATTGCCAGATGGCGCGGGATGAAGGGGTACTCGTGGCGGTGAATTCCGATGCCCACAGCACGCAGGATTTCGCGAACCTCGCCTACGGCGTGGGGCAGGCGCGGCGCGGCTGGCTGGAAAAACAGGACGTGCTCAACACCCGCACGCTACGGCAACTCAGGCCGCTGCTGAAACGCGCGACCGGCCGATAAACCGGCGGCGGGCGCAGGGGCCAGCCGCTGCAGCCAGGAACAGCCTCAGGCCGAGGTCGGATTGAGCGCCGGCAGCGAGTTTGTCTTGCGGGGTGTGCGTGTACGGTCGCGGCGCAGCAAGTGCGGGCGCAGCTGCTGCCGCAGTTCGCGTTTCCAGGCGGGGAAATCGAGCTTCCGGTCACCGTAGAGGGCGCCGTCCAGCGAACGCGCCAGTTCGCGCAGCCTGGCAGGTTCTGCGCGGGGGCTGGTCGCGATGAGTTTCTCGGTAATGCTGGTGAGCGAGGCATGCGAGGAAATGTCGAGATGCTCGCACACGCGGTTCTTGAATTCCGTGCACCAGGCTTGCGGGTTGTCCTCGGTCGCGAGGCATCGTGTGCACATCCAGATCCTGACCGACTTCGGCATCAGCAGGGCGAATGCCATGCGCGTCCGGCGCAGGTGTCGCAACGGCGAGATCATGCTGCCGAGACGCTGGCCACGCTGCACGACGCCCTGGCCGGTTGCCGATAACCATGCACCGGCTCGATTGACCAGCGGTCGGGTGCGGTGCCAGGCCCCCAGCCAGAAGCCGGCGATCAGGGCCATCGCGATCACCATGGGTATCCAGAAATACGGCGGGAACAGGGATGTCTGTCCGTTACCGGTTGCCGTCAGTCCCGAGGTCGCAGCGCCACTGGACTGCGTGGGCGGCAACCCGGCAAGCCGTGCTGTCTGCATGTCGATGTCCCACCACGCGACGTTGATCTCAGGCAGGCGTATCCAGCCATCCTCGAGCGGTATGAGGGTGTAGGTTTCCTTGCGGCTGCCGGTCAGGTACCGACCGTTGGACGAAATGCCGCTCCTGGTGGTGGTCGAATCACGATAGACGCGGTAATGAGGACTTTCGAGCTGGCGAGCCAGCGACGGAAGCTGGGTGCCCAGTGCCCCGCGCGCGGTCAGTTCCAGGGTCAGGGTGATCGGTTGGCCGGCCTTGGCAGGCCCTTCCTGCTGCAGGTTGGTTTGCAGTCGGAGGTCGTACAGTGGCAGCCATGGCTGGACTGCGGGTTCGGCCGGTCTCACCTGCAGGGTCAGCGGCCTGGCAGCGGCTATGGTGAATTTGTTGCCCTGCGGGTTATTTGACTGGTTGCCGGCAGCATATGTGCCGGTGAACCGGATGGCCGGAATGACGACCTTGCCGGAATGCAGCGGCATCAGCTTGTAGCGATAGGTATTGACGATTTGGGGTGTACGGCTGTATCCGCTCGAGCGCGTGCTGGCGACGGGACCGTCGATCAGTTCCATTGCCGCTCCCTCGATGCGCGGTAACTCGGCGTCCAGCAAGGCGAGATTGCCGTCGCTGACGACATGGACCGTGTAGACGATGTTCTGCTGCTCATAGAACACCGATCCATCGACGTCGGCCTCGACCACGGGCACGCTATTGCCTGCAGCGCTGCTGGCAGGTAACTGTGCCGTATACCAGCCAGTGCCGGGTGCGGCGCCGGGATAGTAGCTGCCGGGCAACGGTTGCGGGGGTTGATATAGCGGTGCGGGTTTGCTGGGTTCGATGTTGCCCCAGGGACGGTTGGTGGTGTAACCGTCTTTAACGTGAGGCTTGCTGCTGCCCATGGAAAAACCTGCGGCGTGCGCCAGTGAAACTGACAAGCCTGCCAGCAGGCAAATAATGCCGATACGTAACGCTGTAACCATGCTCAAGAATTGCCCCCTTCTTCCTCTTTGTCGTGTCGCTGTCCGCCGGTCAGGTCGCGTCGACAGTCACCTGCATTACCACGGCCGCGTTTCCATCAGCTGGCGACCGTTGCGTTGCATCTCCAGCTGCTCCTCGATCCTGAACTGGTTGCGTAACAGGTGGGCCGGGTCGCCTTCGATCTGTTCCAGCCACTGATCCATTACCGTCATGGAGATGCTGGTACCGGGGACCCCGTCCTTGTCCGGTATGCCGTCCTGCGGGTTTCCCTGCTCTGCATCACCGGAGCCGGTGTCCAGCTGGTCGAAGCGTTCTACTGCCTGGCTGGCCGCTGCCTGTTCCTCGGAAATCTCGTCTGGCAGACCGCCCGGGCCGGCCGACTTGTCCGAGTTGGCCCCGGCTTGCTCCTGGTCCCGATCTTCCGGTCCTCCTCCGGTATCGCCAGTATCGCCCAAATCTGATTCCCGCTCGGTTTTCTCCAGTCCGAGATTAGCACCTTTTTGTTCATCCTGCTTGCCGGAATCTCCCTTTTCCTGCTGATCTTTCTCGGATTCGGACTTGTCGCTGGCGGATTCATCCTGCTCCTGATCACCGGCGGACTGTTCGGATTCCTGCTGCTGGTCGCCGGCGGACTTGTCGGAGTCGTCCTGTTGATCGCCCTTTGAATCAGCGGACTCCTGTTCCTGATCGCCGGCGGACTGTTCGGACTCCTGCTGCTGGTCACCGGCGGACTCCTCGGACTCCTGCTGCTGGTCGCCGGCGGACTGTTCGGACTCCTGCTGCTGGTCGCCGGCGGACTGTTCGGACTCCTGCTGCTGGTCACCGGCGGACTGTTCGGACTCCTGCTGCTGGTCGCCGGCAGACTGTTCGGATTCCTGCTGCTGGTCGCCGGCGGACTGTTCGGACT
>JBATJF010000362.1:0-8435 GCA_049668345.1 Gammaproteobacteria bacterium | reverse complement strand
CGCCGGCGCCGGCCAGCTGGTACCGGCCGGCTTCGGGACCATTGCCGAGGCCGGCCGGCCCCCGCAGCCGCCGCGGAAACTCCTGCCCGCGCCGGACCTATCCCCCCTGCCCGCCGTGCTTGACCGGCTGCCCCTGCAGTTCACTTGGGAAAGTGTCGAGAACGCTGCCGCCTACCGCTTCCAGGTCGCCACCAGCAGCAGGTTCGACCGGCTGCTTCTGGATGACACCAGCCAGCGGGCATCCGCCATGGCGGACCTGCCCGACGGGGACTACCTGCTGCGTGTACGCGCCATGGACAGGGACAGGCTGGAAGGACTCAACGCCATGCGTACCTTCACGGTCGATGCACGACCGGAACCGCCGCTGCTGATCGGCCTGGGCAACGCCGTACTCATCCGGGATTCACAGCCGGATTTCACCTGGTCAACAACACCTGCCGATACGGCCTGGCATTTCCAGCTGGCACGCGATGCACATTTCGGGGAACTGCTTGCCGACCTGCCCGACCTGCGCAAACCGCATTTCCGGCCCGGGACGCCGCTGGCGGCGGGCGAGTATTTCTGGCGCGTGGCGACTTACCAGGGAGACAGCAGCCCGGGGCCATTCAGCGATGCACAGAATTTCAGTTTCCGTCCCTTGCCACCGGGCCCTGATCTGGCCCCGCCACAGATCAGCACGGATGAGATGGCCTTTCACTGGCAAGCCGTTGCCGGCGCCACGCACTATCATTTCCAGCTGGGAAGTGACCCGGACTTTGCCGACATCGTGACTGAACGCACCGTTACCGAGCCTCACGTGGTGATCCCGCGCCCGATGCCGGAACGTTATTACTTCCGCGCCAGAACACTGGATGAACATGCCGCCGCCGGGCCATACGGCACAAGCTATGAAATCATGGTACCCCCCACCAGTTACTGGCCCTTTCTGTTCGTGTTCATCCCGCTGCTGTTGTAATGCCGCGCAGCACACGCAACCGCGCGCTGCCCGAATACCTCACCCTTGCATTGCTGCTGACGGGTCTCGCCCTGCTATGCCAGCAGCAAGGCTGGCTGTGGCGATGGGACCATACTGTCTATGACTCGCAGCTCCGCTTCTGGTCGCGCCCGGCACCGGACAACATCATCATAATCGCCATTGACGAGGACAGCCTGTCACAGTTCGGCCGCTGGCCGTGGTCACGACAGGTACATGCCCACCTGCTGAAGAAGATTTCGGAAGAACATCCGCGCGCGATTGCCTACGATATTATCTTTGCCGAACCCGACCTGGAAAATCCGGAGGGTGACACCCGGTTTGCGAACGAGATCCGTGCCAGCGGACGGGTTGCACTCCCGGTAATCATGGAGCAACCGCGCCTCGGGGCCTTACCCGTCGAAATCCTGCCCTTCCCGCTACTGGGCGAACAAGCCGCCGCACTCGGACATGTGCATGTCGAACTGGACCCTGACGGCATTGCACGCAGGCTGTTCCTGCGGGAAGGGCTCGGCCAACCCCACTGGCCGCACCTGGGCATGGCCATGCTGCAAATTGCCGGCGAATCGCCCGCGGCTGCAGAAGATGCACAGGGCGGAGACACCGCAAACCCGGAATCGATGATGGTGTGGGCACGCGCCCGGCCACTGCTGATACCGTTTGCCGGCCCGCCCGGCCATTTCAAGCAGATATCCTTTGCCCGTGTCATGCAGGGGAATTACACACCCGGCACATTCAGCGAAAAATACGTGCTGGTCGGCGCAACAGCCACCGGGCTGGGCGATGCATTGCCCACCCCGGTCTCCGGCTTCAGCCACTCGATGAGCGGTGTCGAAATCAACGCCAACGTACTGGATGCCCTGCTCAAGGGTATCTCCATCACCCCGCTTGCCAAGGGCTGGCAACTTGCATTGACGGGGCTGCTGGCGCTGATGCCCATGCTGCTGTTTCCCTTCCTGGCACCCCGCACCAACCTGCTGGTCACAGCGAGCCTGCTCCTGGCAACACTCGCTGTCACCGGCACATTGCTGATCGCACTGCATACCTGGTATCCACCCACCGCGGCCCTGCTCGCGATCGCCCTGAGCTACCCGCTCTGGAGCTGGCGCAGGCTGGAGCAGGCGATGCGCTATCTCAGCCAGGAACTGGACCGGCTCAAGGAACAGCAGTTGCCGGCGGACGTCCATGCCCGACATTCTCTCGAGCAGAGTCTTGATTTTCTGCAACATATTCTGCCTGTGCAAGGCTGGAGTGTGGTTGAGCGGGATGGCCGCATTGAAAGCCGGTACGGCGATGCACCGCAGTCTCCGCCAGCCGGCACACCTCCAGGCCGGTGGATTCGCAGCGACAACGACCTTTGGGCCACGCTCGATGATCAAGGCCGGGAAAGGCTACTGGGACTGCATTGGCAGTCATCCACGCCGCCCGACCCGCAACAACTGGCATTACTTGACCAGTTGCAGAAGCAGTTTTCGACAACGGGTGAGACGGTTGCCGCGGGAACGCACGAGGTGGTTCAGGCACGCATACAGCAGGTGCAGCAGGCTACCGCGCAGTTGCGCGAGTTACGCCGGCTTGTCGATGACAGTCTGTCGAACATGGCAGACGGCGTCCTGGTTACCAATGCACTGGGAGAGATAATGCTGTCCAATAACCGCGCCGGCTGGTATCTGCGCGGCAGCGATCACGCCGTGCTGGCCGGGCAACCGGTCATGAAAGTGCTCAAGGACCTGCAGATCCAGGATTCCAGGAACTGGGATGAATTGCTGCGCCACTCGCTGCTGGAGAAATCACGGATCCAGGTCGAAGTACGGCACCACCACGGTCGACAGCTGCTGGCGCAAATCGCCCCCCTGTCCCGGGACACGCTGCAGCCCGTCGGCCTGATACTGAACTTTTCCGACATCAGTCCACTCAAGGTCAGCGAAAACAAACGCAACGAACTGCTCAACTTTCTCTCACACGACCTGCGATCGCCACTCGTCTCCGTACTGGCATTGCTGGAGCTCGCCAGGAACAGGAATACCGGCGACGACATTCAGGACCTGCTGTCGCGCATGGAAAGCCACGCCGGAAAAACACTTGATCTGGCCGAGCAGTTTCTGCAACTGGCACGCGTGGAAAGCAGCAGCCGGTTACAGCTCCGCGAGGTCGATCTTGTTGCCGTCGCCACGAATGCGCTGGAACAGGTCTGGGAACACGCCCGGATGAAACGCGTTCAGCTTGTCAGCGACATCACGCCGGAAGACGCATGGATTCATGGCGAAGGCAGCCTGCTTGAGCGCGCCCTGGTAAACCTGCTGGGTAATGCCATCAAGTTCAGCGAACCGGACAGCAGTGTCCGGCTTGAACTCTCCCGGCACGCGGACGTATGGCACTGCTGCATCATCGACGAGGGGGAAGGCATACCGGCCAGCGAACTGCCGCGCCTGTTTGATCGCTTTCAACGCGTGCATAGAAGAAACCGCCCGGTACAGGCGGGTGCAGGCCTGGGCCTGGCCTTCGTTCAGGCCGTGGCCAGGGCTCACAGTGGCCGGGTCGAGGTGGAGAGTACCGAAGACCAGGGTTCGCGCTTTTGCCTGGTACTGCCGGCGCAATAAAAAACCGGGCCCAGCCGGCATCCTTGCCAGTCAGTATACCCGGACACCATACCGGCATCCCTGCCGGCAGCCTAACAGTGTCTCCACTCAGCGGCTTTCACCTGCCATATAGGCAACGGCCGCCGTTACTTCGGTATCCGACAGCGCGCTAAAACCGCCCTTTGCCGGCATGTAACCGTTCAAGCCCTGATAGCCATTCAGGGCATTCGCCGTCATTACCTTCATCCCCTGCGCAATCCGTGGCGCCCAGTTCGCTGCATCACCCAGCTTCGGCGCACCGGCCGCACCGGTGCCATGACAGGCGACACAGTTTGCACCATAGATTTTCTCGCCCAGCGCCAGGTCGATATCCGCCGGCGCTTCCCGGGCAACGGTCATGCCCGTCGTGCCAGCATCGACAATTTCCGGCATGGGTTCCGGGGCAGCATCTGCAAGCATGTCACCGGCCGCACCGGCGGCGCCCACCACTATGGCAAGTTGCTCGTCCGCCTCTTCACTGGCGGAATCAGGCGTATCGGCTGCTGTTTCCATGATCTCTTCCGCCGCACCGGCAGACGTGTCGGCAGGCAGCACTGGCACCAGGTCAGCATGCCCGCCCTGACCGGCAGCCTGCACCCGTGGTGTAACGACGTCTTCACTGACCACGTCCGTCACCGCCACCGGCACTGACTGGTCCGTCTCGACCCCGGTCACTGCCGGCTCCCTGTCGCCACAACCACCGAGCACAATCGCGGCGCCGGCCAGTAACCAGACTGTATTTTTCATTCGACTCTCCTGTTGGGGTGCTTCACCGCTCAGTAGCTCACCATCGGCGGCAGGGTCTTTGCATGTTCAATCCAGCCGCCAACCCGTTTACTGTTCGGCACCTGACGGACCAGGCGTTTCTCGATGTTTACCGCGCTCAACGCCTGGGCCAGGTTTTCGGAGTTACGGTTACGCAACTCCTTGACAGTGTCCACGCCGGCCGCCTCCAGCAATTCCGCATACTGGGTTGCCACACCGCGCACACGAAACAGATCACACATGTTCACCCACTTGAGGATCAGCTTGTTGCTGATACCTGTCTTGCGGGCCAGTTCTGCCCGACCCTGGCTGGTTGCGCCGGCCTGCAGCAGATGATCCGTCGTGGTTATCCCCGCCGTGCCGAGCAGCCCGGCGTAGCGGGCTCCAATGCCTTCGATGGTATGTATTCCTCGCGCCATTACTTACCTCCCGCTCATCAAGTAACGTGAAACTAGCCGGATACGACTTCGGAAGCACAGAACTTGCAGCGTTTGGCTGCAATCGGAATCTCGGACAGGCATTCCGGACACTCTTTCGTGGTCGGCTCGGCAGGTGCTGCCTCCTCGGCCTTCTTCATCGAATTCATTCCCTTGATGACCATGAAGATCGCGAAGGCAACAATCAGGAAGTCGAGTACCGTGTTGATGAAGGTGCCGTAGTTGATGGTCGGTGCACCGGCCTCCTGCGCAGCCGCCAGCGTATGGTAGGGAACATCGCCAAGATTGACGAACAGACTGCTGAAATCGACATTGCCCATCAGCTTGCCGATCGGCGGCATGATGACATCGTTAACCAGTGAGCTGACGATCTTGCCGAATGCGGCACCGATTATGATACCGACCGCCATGTCGACGACATTGCCGCGCATGGCGAATTTCTTGAATTCCTGCAACATTTCGTTTCCTCTCAATTGAAATAACACGCAGCCGGGGGAATACCCGGGCCCGTGAAGGCCCGGGTACCGTCAGGCGAACTAGATCTTTACGCCCAGTGAATCAAGCGTCTGCAGGGTGATACCACCGGTAGCCAGGCCCCTGGACTGCTGATAGCTCTTGACCGCCGCCAGGGTCCCGCCGCCGATGACACCGTCGATCGGGCCCGGGTTATGACCGGCCTGTTTCAGGGCCGCCTGTATGCGTTGCACGATGGCCGGCGTCATGTTGGTCCTGCACAGCACAGGCCGCCACTCCATATGACCGTCCTTGACCAGCTCACGCTTGCTGACCATCTCGTAACTGGCCGGTATGGGCGTGGCGGCTGTCTTCGCCGGCTCGACGAGCTTGCGTACGCGCACCGTCTTGTACTCGGCCGGTATCACCACCTTGCGCGTGGTCGGCGGGGTTTTCATGACCCGTTTCGAGACCGTCTTGTACTCTGCCGGCAACTTGATTTCCTCCGTGCTGGCAGGAGCAGCCAGAAGCCGCTTGCTTACCGTCTTGTAGGACGCCGGCACGGTAACCAGACACATGATTTCACCGGTCGCGTCATCGATCTTCGTAATCGGGCCGCTGCCCTTTTTCCATATGGTATGTTCCGGCTTGTCGAGTACGCTTTCGCTTTCCATCCTGTATTTTGCG
The DNA here is from genome assembly GCA_049668345.1 of Gammaproteobacteria bacterium. Lineage (GTDB taxonomy): Bacteria > Pseudomonadota > Gammaproteobacteria > UBA9214 > UBA9214 > UBA9214. The sequence goes on along the minus strand of JBATJF010000362.1, from coordinate 2,502 downwards.
GGTACAGCGACAATCTTCGTGCTTTCCGGCTTGACCATTATTCTCTCGGTGACCATTTCATAGGTTGCGGGCACGACCTCGAGCCGCTCGGATGCTTCCCGTACCAGCACCTGCTCGTTTACCCATTCGTATTTCTCGGGAATGACATCGATCCGCTCCGAGGCCTCTGACTTCATGACCCGGACGCTGTCTGTCTTGTAGACAGGCGGCACAAAGGCCCGCGCATAGCATTCACCCGGTTTTGCATTCGGCGGCAACAGCTCGGTTGTGGCGGTGCCGGATGACTCGAGCGCCAGACGTGCCTTTTGCTCGGCAGTCAGGGTGTTTTTCATCTCGTTTACCTGCGAGTTCAGCTCTGCAATCTCCCGGTCTTTCTGCGCAAGAGTCAGCTGGTCGACTGCACCGCCTTTCATGCTGGCGCAGCCACCAAGTGTCAGACTTGCAATAAGGGCCGGCAGTATCATTCGTTGTGTTTTCAATGCAGACATTTTTACCCTCCTGTTACGGGTTACACTGTACAGCCACGATTGGCATTTCAGATGGCTGCATTGTTCGTTACGGGTAGTGCGAACACAAGCCGGCAACGGGCAGTTTGTGTCAAACATGGTTACAGCATTGTGAACAAGTGTTACACGGCTGACGGCATGTCCTGATCCAGGTTAATAACAGGCGTTTTCTGCCGGGTGTCATCGCCGGCACAGCGTGCGTTTCGCGGGCGCCGTTTCCGGGTAACAGCCCGCGCCTGCATGGCAAAGACACAAAGATTCACAAACACCGGCTTGCACAGCAGCCATTCGCGCCTATCATCCAGGACAGCACATCAACACGCCGCCTGAAACCAGCCAGTACGATGTCCTGCACAGGGCAACACGGGATGACCGTACATTCAGGCACCCGGGCAATCCCGACCTGCAGTTTATGAGCACACGGTTATGCAACAGTTACCCCGATCGAAATACAAAGCGGCAGTCTGCGCCTGCGTGTGCATTGCACTGCAGCCTGTTACAGGCTGGGCAGCAACACCTGATGAAGAATTTCCCTACAACCTGCCCGCACCACCGGCACCGCAGTACCACGGCACACCGTCCGGCAACCCGCAGGCACCCTACCCGCCAGGCTACCGCCAACCGGGTTACGGGTTTCCACAATACGAGCCCCATGGCTATCCGAATCGCGGCTGGAACGCCCGGCCCGGTTATGGACGTCAGGGCTATGCCCCGGCTTACCCCGGCCAGGATATCCCACCGCCGGCGTACGACAGCAGCACCGAAGCGCCTCCGGCCGCGTTAACGGCAACACCGGGCGATCCCGTCCGGGGCAGGCCCACACCACCAGCCATGCCCGCTGCTGCAACTCCGATACCACTCACCCCGCCAGTGGCAACAACGACCGCAGTCGATTCTGCCGCCGTCGTGATCGAGTCAGGGTATACGGCGACAGCCGCCGAACCGGCCGTAACGCTTCCGGCGTCAGTGGTGGTCGAGCCGCTTGTCGCAACGCCCGCACCGGTAACAGAACCGGGCAAGAAGGCAGGCCTGCTGGAAAGGTCCAAGGCGAAGGTTGAAGCCATTTTATCGCCCGGCGAGAGCACTCTGCCTGACACGGAATAAGCCGGGTCAATCCATCATCAGCCGGGGACAGGCTGCCGGAAAACGCCGCCATCCCCGGCACTTGACGAGCTATCTAATCAGGAGAAACACCATGGACATGCTGCAACTGGGTACAAAACTGCTGGCCAGCAAACTGGGTGGCGGCACAGATACGGGGACGATTGCGTCCGCACTGGGCGGACTGTTGGGCGGTAGCGGCGGCCAATCCAGCCTCGATGGTATTGTCGCGGCCATGCAGGGCAAGGGACTGGGATCGATCGCCGAGTCCTGGCTGGGTGATGGCCGGAATGAGGACATTTCGGCAGACCAGGTCAGGGAAATTCTCGGCAAGGACAAGGTTGCCGACATGGCCACCCGGCTCAATACCGACGAAGGGTCCTTGCTGGATGGCCTGAAAGCCGCATTGCCGCAGATCATCGATCAGTCAAGCCGCGGCGGGTCACTACTCGACAACGCCGGCGGCCTGCTGGGCATGGCGAAAAAGTTACTGTAGATACGACACCGTCAGAAGCCGGTGACTTCGGGTTACGCTGAAAGCCGGATCGATCGGTGATCCGGCTGATTGCCCCGTACTCCCCATGGGAGCGCAGGGCCAGGGATAGACTGCAGGGTGCGCTGTGCGCACAATTTCCGGTGCGTAAAACGCACCCTATGTCTTCATTTCACGTCTCACGCCTCGACGTGTACTGCATTTCATTTTTCCGTGTTCTTCCGTGTGCTTCCGCGGCCATTATTCAGTTGCCGGTGCGTAACACGCACCCTGCGTCTTCATTTCACGTCTCACGCCTCGACGCGCCCTGCATTTCATTTTTCCGTGTTCTTCCGTGGATTCCGTGGCCATTATTCAGTTGCCGGTGCGTAAAACGCACCCTGCGTCTTCATTTCACGTCTC
>JBATJF010000361.1:0-3303 GCA_049668345.1 Gammaproteobacteria bacterium | reverse complement strand
TATCGGCGATTTCCCTGCTTGAAGTGGTAATTTCAGTCATGGCGCTGATGGCCTGGCCTGAGACAATGCCGCTGTTCTCCGCCTGTTTACGGGCATCCATCGACAACAGATTGGCCCGTTGTGCGTTGCTGGTATTCTGTTGTGCAGTCTGGGTAATAACTTCCATGTTATCCGTGGTTTCCTGCAGACTGGCGGCCTGTTCCTCGGTGCGGCTCGACAAATCGTCATTACCCTGTGCGATTTCCCGCGAGGCACTGGCTACCATTTGTGCGCTGGCCTTGATCTGGTCGAGTATGCCGGTGATTGTATCGATGCTTGTGTTGGTGTTGTTTCTGAGTTCGCCGAACGTGCCCTGGTAATCGGCTTCGATTCTGCTCGACAGGTCACCGCGGGCCATCGCACCGATTACGCACACTGTATCCCGAATTATGTTTTCGCTGTTTTCAACCAGGTCGTTAACTGTCGAGCTGAGGCCGGCGAAGAAGATGTCCTTGCCCTCGAGGCTTATACGCCGGCTCAGATCGCCGGCCTTGGCGCAGGAGACAACATGTTGAACTTCTTCTTCTATCGCGACTTGTTGTGTACGGTCGATAATCTCGATAACCGTGCCGATGCGTACACCCTTTTCATCAACGACCGGATTATAGGTAAAGCGCATCGATAGTCCGCCAATGACAAGGTCATCTGTCCTGGCCTCGCTGAGTTCTTTAATCATGCGGGCGTAGGCTTCGTTGTCGTGATGGAAGATGTCGCTGTCAGTCCCGATCAGTGTGTCAGCATGAAAATCACTGATCTCGGTACGTATCGCTGCTTCTGACTCATGCAGAAGCCTGTTGGCCGCACCGTTTATATAGATAATTATGTTGTCCGGGTCGGTGATCATCGCATTGCCGCTGACATTGTCGAGCGCATGCCTGACGCGGTTGTTTATGGCGGCCGCTTGCCGTTCCGATTCAATCATTTCCCGCAGGTTGCCCTGCATGAGCCGGATACTGGCAAATACTCCGGTGGACGGCTTGCCGTCACATTCCGGGTCCGTTTCAAGATTGCCATTTGCGATGCTGTCCGCGATTTTCTCCAGTCTGTTCGGGTCGGTGCCGAGCTGCCGCAGGACGTTGCGGATCAGCGCCCATCCCAGCAGGCAAAGCATGCAGAAGGTAAGCAGGCCGCTGATCAGGACTGTATATCTGCCGTTGTGATAGATCGTATCGACATCCTCGGTGGCCTGCCGGCTTGCCGATTCCAGCTGCGTAACCAGTTTTTCGACCTGACTACTGATGGATGCAAGAATCGGATTGATCTGGTTGCGGATCATCCATGCATCCATACGCCATTTATCACTCTCGTGCAGTTTGATAAGGGCTTCGAGATGGTTGACGAATGTGGCGAATTGTTCGACAAACTGCTCCAGGGAATCGGTTTGCTCGAAAGTCAGGTCATCACCCCAGGCCTGGACCTTTGTCAGAAGATTTTCCATGCTGCCACGGTACAGCGACATGTTCTCCCTGGCAGCAGGTGCACGAAAGGCCAGAAACAGCCGCATTTCGTTCATCAGGTTGGACCACGCGTAGCGCAGGTTATTGAGATCCGCGAGTATCTGCTTGCGTTCTGGCGTGGCATCTTCCTGTTCTTCATCAAGTATCATCTGGGTCAGGAGTTGCGAAATGACCCTGGACGCGGGATTTATGTTCTGACTGGCAAAATTCATTGCCTGGATGTTCTTTCCCTCCACTTCGACCAGCTCGATAATCTGTGTCTGATAGGCTGAAAAACTGTCGAGGTCCGAGCTGATATTGCGAAGTATTTGCTGGCTGTCCTCCCGTGCGCGAATAGCCGGAAGCTCCTCGAGAGTTGCAATTATCTCATCCAGCCTGTGCAGGCTGCCCAGATACGCATCCTTGTGTTGTGTTTCCTTGCTGAGCAGATAAAAGCCTAGCGATGTGGAAGCCTGATTCAGTTCCTCCGATAACAGTCTCGAAATGAGCAGGGCGGGCTGGACTTCGTCCACCACGGCACTGACTTTCTGGTTGACGCTTGACAGCCTGTCAATGAAACTGACACCCTGCGCAGCCATGACAAGAACTACAAACGCGAAACTCAAAAGCAGTTTGTTGCGCAGTGTGATGTGGGAAAACAGACCTTTCATTGGATTCACGTCCATGTTCAGTAGTATGAATTGAGTTGACATCAGTTAAAAACTTGCTGGTGACTTCTCCTGTTCAGCTGCCTGGCAGGCTGGCCGAGTTACGTCCCGGGCAGAATCCGACACCTTGCGGTTTCCCCTCATGTGCTCCCGTGCGGTGTCTCGGCTGCACAGCAAGGATGTCAGCATCGCAGTATCAGAATTCCTGCCACTCATCGGTATCCGTACCGGCAACCTTGCGGACTGCCGGTCCCCGGTTATCAGGCGACAGCTGCTCGTCTTTCCATGGACGGCTGCCGGACCGGCGTTCTATCCTGTGTGTCTCGCGGTCTTCATCACCGGTCTTGAAGAAGCTGACCAGCCGGGTCAGGCTCTCTGCCTGTTCACCCATGGCCGCACTGGCGGAGGCGGCCTGTTCGACCAGTGCGGCGTTCTGCTGGGTCATGTCATCCATCTGCGCAATGGTCTTGTTGACCTGCTCGATGCCGGCAGACTGTTGCTCGCCGGCGGCGGCTATTTCGGCGATGATATCGCTGACCCTCCGGATAGACGTGATGATCTCATCCAGTGTCTGGCCGGAATCATTCGCCAGTCGGGAACCTTCACCTACACTGGCCACGCTCTCCTTGATCAGTTCCTTGATTTCCCTGGCGGCGGTGGCACTGCGTCCCGCAAGGTTGCGTACCTCGCCGGCAACGACGGCGAAACCGCGACCCTGTTCACCGGCACGTGCGGCCTCGACAGCGGCGTTCAGGGCAAGCAGATTGGTCTGGAAGGCGATTTCGTCGATGACAGTGATGATGTCGGCGATTTTCCCGGAGCAGCTTTTGATATCGCTCATGGCTGTGACGACGTTGCTGACAGCATTTCCGCCTTTTTCAGCAAGATCGCATGCACTCACGGCGAGTTGGCTGGCCTGTTTTGCATTGTCGGCATTCTGACGAACCGTAGCGGTCATTTCGTCCATGGATGAGGCGGTCTCCGCCAGGCTGGACGCCTGTTCCTCGGTGCGCTGACTGAGATTGGTATTGCCGTCCGCTATCTCGAGCGAACCGTTCAGAACGTTGTCGGCACTGCTTCGGATTGTACCAAGCACCTCGGTCAGTTTTACGATCGTGGCATTCGCATTGTCCCGTAGCTCGCTGAAAGTGCCCTGGTAG
>JBATJF010000360.1:0-1725 GCA_049668345.1 Gammaproteobacteria bacterium | reverse complement strand
GCCCTGCGCGCGCTGCGCGACGACCGGGGTGCGCGCGATATCCTCGACACCCATCGCAACTCACTGGAATTGATCGAAACAGCGGACCGCGGCGTCATTATCGACATCGACACCCCGGCGGCACTGGCGCGCTGATATCAGGCAATCGTCCATGACAGCGCCGCACCCTTTCCATTAACATGGGCATCCCGGTATCGTGCAAGTGCGCAGGAGGTGGGTAATGCTGCAACTGAATGTGAACGGTCAGCTCCATGAGCTGGATATCGATCCCGACACGCCGCTGCTGTGGGCGCTGCGCGACCACCTGCACCTGTACGGCACCAAGTACGGCTGCGGCATCGGCCTGTGCGGTTCCTGCACGGTGCACATCGATGACAACGCGGTACGCGCCTGCCTGGTGACGGTCGCTGACGTCAGCGGCAAGGCCGTCACCACCATCGAGGGCCTGGCACCGGAAAGCGAACCGGTGCAGCTGGCCTGGCAGGCATTCCAGGTGCCGCAATGCGGGTACTGCCAGCCGGGCATGATCATGGCCAGCGTCGCCCTGTTGCGTGACAAGCCATCACCCACCGATGCCGACATCGACGCCGCGATCACCAACATCTGCCGCTGCGGCACCTACAACCGCGTGCGCCAGGCTATCCATGCGGCCGCTGCCGGGAAAAAGGAGGGCGCCGGTGTCTGAGTCCTTCAACCTGACGCGTCGTGCCTTCCTGGTGCGCAGCGGTGTGGCCGGTGCCGGCCTGCTGCTGGGCTTTCACCTGCCCTCACGGCGCAAGTTCGCCGCCGCACCCGTGGCCGGAACAGAAGCCGGCCAGCCGGCCGAGGTCAATGCCTGGATCGAGATCCATCCGGACGACAGCGTGCTGATTCGCGTCGCACGTTCCGAGATGGGGCAGGGTATCTTCACGGCGCTGCCCATGCTGGTGGCGGAGGAACTGGACTGCGACTGGGGCAAGGTGCGCGCGGAATATGCCTCGGCCGGCGAGAACCGGCGCCGCGGCGAGGTCTACCGCTCGATGAGCACCGGCGGCAGCCGTTCGGTGCGTGATTCGCAGGACTACCTGCGCATGGCCGGTGCGGTGACGCGCGAACTGCTGGTTGCCGCCGCGGCCGGCCGCTGGAACGTACCGGCGGAGGAATGCCGTGCCGCCAACAGCGTCATCACCCATACGCCCAGCGGGCGTACGCTGCGCTACGGCGCGGTGGCCGCCGCGGCCGCACAGCTGGAAGCGCCGGAACTGGTATTTCTCAAGGAGCCCGACGAGTGGCGCCTGCTGGGCACGCCGGTCCAGCGCCTGGACATCCCGGACAAGATCGCCGGCAAGCCGGTGTTCGGCGCCGACGTGAACCTGCCCGGCATGCTGCATGCCGCGATCCGTGCCTGCCCGGTGTTCGGCGGCAAGCTCAGGCAGCATCACGCCGCGGCGATCGCGAAGCGGCCCGGCGTGGTGCAGGTGGTGGCACTCGACGATGCCGTGGCGGTGGTGGCGGAGAGCTGGTGGCAGGCACAGCAGGCGCTGCTTGACCTGCCGGTGACATGGGACGAGGCTGGAAACGGTGCCGTTGCCGATTCCGACATCCGCGCCAGTCTCGAGGCCGGGCTGACGGCGGAGGAGGCGGTGGTCATGGCCGAACACGGCAAGCCCGACAGCGCCTTCGCATCACCCGCGCAACTGGTCGAGGCGACCTTCTACGCGCCCTATCTCGCGCATGCCACCATGG
>JBATJF010000359.1:0-1841 GCA_049668345.1 Gammaproteobacteria bacterium | reverse complement strand
GCCGAGCCCGGCGCACACCGCGCGGCAATGCGCATCCCAGCGCACCGCGTCGGCCTGCAGACCGTGATTCACATGCACCGCACCGACGGGCGCCGCCAGTTGCGTACGCAGCCCGGCCATGGCGTGCAGCAGCACGTGCGAATCCATGCCGCCGCTGAAAGCCACCTGGTAGCCGGCCGGCGGCGGATATTGCTGCAGCCGGTGCAGCAGTGTTTGAGGGGAAAACGTCACGACAGGTCTACGCGTGTCCTGTGACAACCGCACAGAACGGCGTCCGGATTACATCGTTGCCTGCACCGCAATACTGCTGCTCTAGCGCTCGCTGAACTGCCCGTAGGCCATCAGGCGCTTGTAGCGTGCTTCGACGAGCTTGTCCAGTGACTTGCCACCGAGCTTTTGCAGCGATTCGACCAGCACCTGCCTGAGGTTCTCGGCCGCACCGTCCACGTCGCGGTGCGCGCCGCCGAGCGGCTCCTTGATCACTCTGTCGACCAGCCCCAGCTCGCTGAGCCGCGCCGAGGTAATGCCAAGCGCCTCCGCGGCGTCGGACGCCTTCTCCGCGCTCTTCCACAGGATCGAGGCGCAACCCTCGGGCGAGATCACCGAGTAGGTACTGTATTGCAGCATCAGGGTGAGGTCGCCGACACCGATGGCCAGCGCACCGCCCGAGCCGCCCTCGCCGATCACGGTGCAGATGATCGGTGTACGCAGGCACGACATCACCAGCAGGTTGCGTGCAATGGCCTCGCTCTGGCCGCGCTCCTCGGCACCGATGCCGGGATAGGCGCCCGGTGTGTCGATAAAGGTCAGCACCGGCAGACCGAAGCGCTCCGCCATCTGCATCAGCCGCAGCGCCTTGCGATAACCCTCGGGACGCGGCATGCCGAAATTGCGTTGCAGCTTCTCCTTGGTGTCGCGTCCCTTCTGCTGACCGATCACCATCACCGGCATCCCCTCGAGACGCGCGAGTCCGCCGACGATGGCGTTGTCATCACCGTAGTGACGGTCGCCGTGCAGTTCCTCGAAATCGGTGAACAGGCGAATGATGTAGTCCATGGTGTAGGGGCGCTGCGGGTGCCGCGCCAGCTGCGAGATCTGCCAGGGCGTAAGGCTGGCAAAGATCGACTCGGTCAGGGCGCGGCTTTTTGCCTTGAGCTTCCCGACTTCATCGCTGATATTGATGTCGGTGTCGCCACTGACATAATGCAGCTCGTCGATCTTCGCCTCCAGCTCCGCGATCGGCTGCTCGAATTCGAGAAAGTTGAGGTTCATCAGACAGTCCGGGAATGCTTCGGGAAAGCGCCTAAGGTAACGTTTCCGCACCGGCGAGACAAGTCAGCCTGTGCTTCACGCATACTCCACCTGTACGCTGTCCCGGCCCGCCAGCTCGCGCAGGCGGTGCAAAAGCTCGTCGGTGGGATGCACGGCCCATTCCTCGCCCAGCGCCAGGCGCGCACGGGCCGCGCCGCCGGCGTAGTCGATGCATACCCGGCAATGCCCCTGGCGGAACGGCTGCAGGATGTCCGCCAGGCTGCCCACGAAGCCGTTGCCCGCCTGCGCGGCCTCGATCCCGACCACCAGACGCCGCGCGAACAGTTCGCGCGCCTGGTTGATGTCATAGATGCACTGCGCCGTCACCTGGTTGCCGCCGGTGTAGTCGTCCGGACCGAATCCGCCCTGGATCACCAGCACCTTGTCCTTGCCCAGCAATGCCTGGTGCTTTTCGAACACCTCGGGAAACACGCGCACATCGAGCCGCGCGGTATTGTCGTCCAGGGTCAGGAACGCGATTTTGCCGCCGCGCTGGGTTTTGCGCACGCGCATGCTCATCACGAGCCCGG